>NZ_RAWP01000192.1:0-8452 GCF_003668935.1 Corallococcus sp. AB032C
CATGAGCGTCTCGTGGGCTCGGAGATGTGTATAGGAGACAGGCCCCCACCTGTGCGCCGTCCATCGTTCGCTTCACGGCGAGGGCCGCCTGCCGGGCCACGGAGAGCGCGGTGGCGTCCACCTGTCCGGCCGGCGTCGTCACCCGGACCCCCGCCCCCAGCTCACCGACGACGCGCGCCCGCAGCCCGTCTCCCAGCACGCCCGCCAGCAGCGCGCGAGCCTCCGCGTCGAGTGGCCGCGCGCACTCCACCAGCGCGGCGCCGCGGGCCTCTACTGGCACCGAGTCCAGTTCAGCGCGCGCGGCCCGGATGAGCGCGAGGTCGAGCGACGGGCCATCGAGCGCGCCCAGGAGCGCGCGAACGGACTCGGCGGTGATGCGCCCCACCGTCTCCGCCAGCTCCGCGGCCTGGGACTCCCGCCAGGCCGACAGCTCCTGCGCCAACCGCTGCCGGTCGGCGGTCTGGGTCACCCGCGCCGCCTCGACGACGCTCGCCGCCTCCCGCCGGGCCGACGCGAGCAGCTCGCGGCGCCGCGCGTCGCTCTCCCGTCCGGCCGCGTCCCGCTCCTCGCGAGCCGCGCGCGACAGCGCCTCCGCCTCCTCCCGCAGGCGCCGGGCCTCCTCCTCCGTCCGGGCATGCCGCTCGCGCTCGGCGTCGAGCGCGCGCCGCACCGGTTTGAAGAGGAGCCACCCCAACCCCACGGCGAGCAGCAGGAAGTTCACCGCCTCGAAGAGGAAGTTCGCGAGCGTGGGCGACAAGGCACGTCACCTCGCGGCCACGAAGGGATTGGCGAAGAGCAGCACCAGCGCGATGACGAGGCAGAAGATGGCGGTGGACTCCACCATCGCCAGGGCCACGAACTCGTTGCGGGTGATGGCGCCCGCCTCGTCGGGCTGCCGGGCCAGGGCCTCCATGCTGGCGGCGCCGATGCGGCTCTCTCCATACGCGGCCCCGACGGCCCCCAGCGCCATCGTCAGCCCCGCCGTGATGATGGACCCCAGCGCCAGGACCGTATGCTCGTTCATGCTCAGCCTCCCTCGCCGATGCGGATCGCGGCGCCCACATAGACGCTCGTGAGAATGGTGAAGATGTACGCCTGGAGCAGGCCGATCAGCAGATCGAGCGCCATGAGCGGAACCGGCACCAGGAACCCGACGAGCGCCACGATGAGCGCGACGATGAGGTGCCCGCTCATCATGTTGCCGAAGAGGCGCAGCGCGAGCGCCAGCGTCCGTGACAGCTCGCTGATGAGCTGCAACGGGAAGAGGAGTGGATTGGGCTGGAAGTAGTGCTTCACGTAGCCGAGCGCTCCGCGGGCACGGATGCCCGCGACCGGGACCGCGAGGAACACCACCACGGCCAGGGCGCTCGTCGCGGCGAGGTTGGCCGTGGGCGCCTGGATGCCGGGAAGCTGGCCCAGGAGGGCCGCGCCGGCGATGAACAGGAAGAGGCTGCCCGCGAAGACCTCCAGCCCGGGCGAGCGGCGGCCCACGGCCTCCGTGATCAGTTCCTGGAGGAACCTGAACGTCAACCTCCCGGCGGCGGCCCACCGGCCCGACGGCTTCCGTACGACGGCCCTCCCGAAGGAGGCCCCCAGCGCGAGCATCAAGAGGCTGGTCACCGCGCTGGTCACCATGGTGCGCGTGACGGGCACGGGGCCGAGCCAGAAGAGCACGTGCTCGGAGAAGATCTCCGCGTTCATCGAAGCCTCCGGTGCACCCGCGTCCCCGCCACGGCGAAGCCGGTGATCCACCCCGCGGCCCCGGCGACCAGGTGGCCCGCGAGTGCCGACAGCAAGAGGACCCCTCCGACGAGCACGAGGCGCAGCAGCGTCAACGCGGGCTGGGGATGCGTGCCCACCGTGCGCGCGAGCAGTCCGGCCTGCACCGCGCCGACGGAGGCCCCCAGGAGCGCGAAGAGCCAGCCGTTCATGTCCGGGTCTCCCGCACGGTCCGATACGCCATGACACTTCCCGCGACGGTGCCCAGCGTCAGCAGCAGCAGCGTGAGGTGCACGCCCGTCCCGAACCGGACGTCGAGATACCTGCCCAGGAACGCGCCTCCCGTGGCCAGGAGGACGATGGGCCACCCGACGCTCCCGATGAGCGAAAGCGCCCGCCAGGGCCGCCCCCCGGATTCCCGCCGTTGGAAGCGGAGGAGCTCCTTGCGCGTCCGTTCGCGGGCATCCCCGCGCCGGGAGGGTGACGAGCGCTCAGCCATGAGGAGCCCTCGCGCGAGGCACCGGGCCCGGATGCCGGAGTTCGCGCACGATGCGCTGCTCCAGTTCGCCCATGCGCCGCCGCGTGGCGAGCTCGCTGTCGGGCAACCGGAGGACGCCTTCGAGCGCGGCGAGCACGTCCTCTCCGCGCGCGCCCACCGCGGCGAACGGCGTGTAGAGGGTGGCCGTGTCCCGGCCGGCGTCGAGGAGCCCTCCGGCCGTGGCCGCGAAGCGGAGGCCCTCCTCCCGCCGCAGGAGACAGAGCCCCGCCTCGACCACTGACGCGAAGGGCTCCTCCGCCGTCCGCAGGCCCACCTGTCCGGATCCGGTGGGAACGCGTGCCGCGAGCACCGGTTCGTCCACGACGCACGCGTCCGGCGTCCAGATGACGAAGCGCAGGGAGTGCTCACGCATGGAGCACCTCTGGGAGCGCGCCCATCATGAACAGGCGGTCCTCGGGCAGCGCGTCACACCGCCCCTCGATGATGGCGGCGACGCCCTCCACGGTCTCCGACATGGGGACCCGCTGTCCGTGCATCCCGGTGAAGCTCTCGGTGACGAAGAAGGGTTGCGTGAGGAAGTTGCGCAGCCGCTTCGCCCGGCCCACGAGGAGCCGGTCATCGGGCGACAGCTCGTCGATGCCGAGCATGGAGATGATGTCCCGGAGCTCCGCGTAGCGGGCCAGCAGCCGCCGCGCGTCCTCGGCGACTTCGTAATGGCGCGCGCCCACGAAGGCTGCGTCGAGCGCCTTGGACGACGACGTCAACGGATCCACCGCCGGGTAGTAGCCCTCCGCGGCCACGTCTCGCGACAGGACGAGCGCGCTGTCGATGTGCCAGAACGCGTGCGCCACCGCCGGGTCGCCGTAGTCATCCGCCGGCACGTACACCGCCTGGACGGAGAGCATGTCCGCGCGCAGGGTCGCGGTGATGCGCTCCTCGATGGCGGCCACGTCGTCCGCCAGCGTGGGCTGGTAGCCCACGCGGGAGGGAAGCCGTCCGAGCAGGCCGCTCACCTCCATCCCCGCCTGGACATGGCGGTAGAGGTTGTCGACCACCAGCATCACGTCCTGGCCCAGGTCGTCGCGGAAGTACTCGGCGATGGAGAGCGCGGCCTCGCCCACCATGAACCGGGCCCCGGGTGTCTCCTTCATCTGTCCGAACACGAGCGACGTGCGCGCGAAGACGCCTCTGCGCTCCATCTCCCTCCACAGCTCGAGTCCTTCGCGTGAGCGCTCACCGATACCGGCGAAGACGGCGACCCCCTTGAAGTCGGCGACGGCGTTGTGGATGAACTCCGTCAGGACGACGGTCTTGCCCACGCCAGCGCCGCCGAAGACGGCCGCCCGTCCTCCCCGGACGAAGGGGCAGAACAGGTCGATGACCTTGATTCCCGTCTCGTACACCTCCGTCCAGGGCCGGCGAACTCCGGGGGGTGGAGGCGGGCGGTGCACCGGGCGCCAGGTCTCCGCGGCCACGGGGCCGCCGCCATCGAGCGGCCGCCCCCGCAGGTCGACGACGCGGCCGAGCAGCGCACGCCCCACCGGCACCCGCAGGGGAAGTCCGTCCCCCTCGACCTCCGCGCCCCGGCGGAGCCCTCGCGTCTCGTCGAGCGCGATGGCCCGCAGGCGTGAAGCGCCGACATGGGCATGGACGACGGCGGAGACGGCCCCCTGTGGGCCTGCACACGAAAGCGCCGCGCCCACGACAGGCAGCACGCCCTCGACGTCGACCTCTAGGACGGTGCCGCGAATCGAGGCAACGCGCCCTCGGACGGCGGCCCCCGCGCGCGTCAAGGCAGGCCTCCCCCGTCCAAGGGCACGCCCGGCTCGCGGCCGCATGTCCAGAGGCAGGCGTGGCCGGGCGTCGCCGCCCGTATGCATGGCCTTCCCGTCCGCATCCCGTGCTCCCGTGCACACCCCTCATGGGTTTATGCACGGAGGGTGCATCCGCAAACGCACCAGCTGCGAAGACAGTGGCTCGGGCGCCGGGCCGCTCGCGGCAGCCGGAGCCGTGACGCCTGGAAGGATGTGAGGCTTCAGCCGCCCTTGGGCATCTTCAGCGCCATCGCGACCAGCGAGAGCGTCAGGTCCTCGGGCTGGTAGGGCTTGAACGGGTTGAGCGTCGTCCCGGTCGAGTCGAGGTGATCCAAACCGGAAAGGGTCACGGACTTGGAGCCGGGGATGAACGCGTCCTGCGGGAGCACCAGGCCGTCCGACTTCACGCCGTAGCGCTGGTGCATGTACTCCTGCATGGCGAACAGCGGCGACGTCGGGTTCGCGGTGGTGGAGGCCATGGAGACGGTGGGGATGCCCTCGGGCATCGGGTGCTTCGCCAGGAACTCCTTGCGCGAGTCGTACGTCAGGTCCTCACCCGCCTGGATGCTGCCGCCGAGCGCCTCGATGGCGCCGCCCACGCCGTAGCGCACGAGGGGGTTGTCCAGCAGGTCCTGCGCCATGGGCGAGCCGCCGTAGGGCGACTGGATGGTGACCAGGGCGCGCACGTGCTCCTTGAGTTCGGGGTACATCGACAGGGCCGCCGCGGAGTCCAGACCACCCTTGCTGTGGCCGATGAGCACCACCTGCTTGCCGTTCTTGGAGGCCTCGAGGACCGCCTGACGAACGATGGCGGCGTTGTGCTCCACGCCCATGTCCGTGTCGACGGGCACGCGGCCGACCTGCAGGCCCTGCGCTTCGAGCGCGTCCAGGTTCTTGTCGAAGTAGATCTGCTTGGGCGCGGCCTCGGAGAGCAGACCGCCCACGGCCAGGAACACGCAGTTCTTGGCCTCGGGGGGCATCACGTTCTGGCCCGCGCGCACGGCCTGGTTGAGCTTCATGAACTCCGCGGTGGAGTCCTTCGCCGGCGGATACGCCTTCTGGATCCAGCCGATCTTGTCCGCCTCGCCCTTGCCGGGCCAGGGGATGGGAAGGCGCAGGGCATTGACCTGCTGCGACCCCGCCGAAGCCGTCGACGAGAAGCTGTCCCCCTTCACGATGGCGTTGAAGCCCTGCGCGCCCTTGGCCCGGGCAGGGGCTTCCGGCGTGGCCCGCGTCTGCGTGGACGGCGTGAGGCTGGAAGGACGCGTGACCTGGACCATGAGGGGACCTCGGGAGGGGGAGCCGAGTTGAGCAGCAGGGAGGCTTGCCTACATTGTCGGTAGATGGCGCCGGGAGTTGCGTGCCCGTTCCAAGTCCGTGAGAAGCCGAGACTCCGAGCGCGTGGCGCGGTGCGACATAGAGCCAGCAGATCAAGGCTCCAAGCTGGAGGCCGCTTCACTCTCGCCGATCCGCCGACATTCATCCGCCTGCGGGATCCGGCTCACTCCCGTTGGCGCGATCCACTCAGGCCTGCAGTCGATGCGCCATACCTCGGTCGGAGTTCGCAACGGACCTGCGCGTTGTTTTTGGGCTCGATGCGCAGTCCGCGAGCCCCACCAAGTCTAGAGGAGAACCAGGAAGTGAAGCGGAGCACGGACGGACTCTTCCATGCTCCGCACGAAACCGAAGAAGCAGGGGTGAGGTAGAACCGGCGGCATGCTCAAGAAGCTCCACATCCAGAACTTCAAGGCGTGGAAGGACACGGGCGACATCCAGCTCGCGCCGCTCACGATGTTCTTCGGAACGAATAGCTCGGGGAAGACGAGCCTCCAGCAATTCCTTCTCCTCTTGCAGCAAACAGCACAGTCGCGAGACCGGAAGCGCGTGCTCCACCTGGGCGACGAGAGCACTCCCGTCGATATGGGAACCTTTCCGGAAATGCTCTTTCGCCAGGATCCTGCCGCGCTCCTCCGCTTCAACATGGAGTGGACCATAAGGGTGCCGGAGGAAGGAGGGCCGGCCACAATTGAGGTTCCCTCCACCATGCAAGGAAAGGTGGAGAACCTGCCAATTCCTTCCCGCTCCTTCGAGGCCCTGATTGGCCAAGAAGACAAACAATCCGCCAGAATCGAAGTAAAGCAGTTCATTTACCGGCTGAACACACTATGGGCCACGTACGGCATCGGCATGGCCAGGCGCGCTCATGGGCCAGGGTACGAATTACTTCTGGAGCACTTGGAGTTTGCCAAGAAAGAATCTGCAGGGGAGGCGCTATCAGCGCCCATTCACTTCTACGGGTTCCCTCATGAAGCCGATGCGCACTACAAGTTCCCCGGCGACATCGACAGCCTTGCGCTCGAACTCGAAGACCAACTGGACGCAATCCATTACCTGGGCCCACTGCGACAGCCCCCACATAGAACCTATCTCTGGTCGGGTGAGGCCCCTGAAAGCGTAGGCGAAGACGGCCGCCTCACGGTTGCCGCACTGCTGGCCTCGACTGAGCGCTCAATCCAGGTGGAGGACCACCCTGCCCGTCCTTTTACGCAGATGATCGCTGAAAAGTTGGTCGGCATGGGGCTACTGGACTCCTTCGAGGTCCGGCCAATTGCCCCTTTTCGCAAGGAGTACGAAGTCTTTGTTCGCACTCCTGGCAGCCCCATGACGGTTCGCTTGCCGGACGTTGGGTTCGGTGTTTCCCAGGTCATGCCTGTCTTGCTTCAATGTTTCTATACCGAGCCCGGATCCACGCTGCTCTTCGAGCAGCCCGAACTCCACCTTCATCCAAGGGCACAGACGGAACTCGCGGACGTTTTCATCGATGCGATTCACGCCAGCGAGGATGGGCAGCCTCGAAACATCCAACTGCTCATCGAGAGCCACTCCGAGCACCTCTTGCGCCGAATCCAGCGGCGTATCGCCGAAGGGAAACTCCTGCCGGAGGAGACAGCACTCTACTTTTGCTCACCCGGTCCTGAGGGTTCGAGCATCGAGAAGCTGAAGCTTGACGAATTCGGGAACATCATCAACTGGCCGAAGGACTTCTTCGGTGACGAAATGGGCGACCTCGTGGCGATGACCGAGGCGGCGATGAAGCGCCAGCAGGAGCAGTCCCCTCAATGAACGCGTCCCCTGCGCTATTCGTCATCGACACCAATGTGCCGCTCACCGCCAATAAGGCGAACACGGTCAGCTCCGCGTGCGTTCAGGCCTGTGTCCAGGCGCTCAACGCAGTGACCCAAAGCGGACGCATCGTTCTTGATGACAACTGGCGCATCATCAACGAGTACAAACACAAATTATCTCCCACGGGCCAGCCTGGCGTGGGAGACCGCTTCCTCAAGTGGGTCCTGACCAACCACGCCAATCCGGCTCGCTGCGTCCGGGTCTCGCTGACGCCACACCCGGATGATCCTCGCGACTTCGAGGAGTTTCCCCGTGACGGGGCGCTTGCTGGCTTCGACCCGGCGGACCGCAAGTTCGTCGCGGCAAGCTGTGCCCACGAGGATCGACCGCCCATCCTCCAGGCGACGGACAGTAAATGGTGGGGGCTGCGCAGAGAGTTCGAGCGCTGCGGGGTCCGCATCCACTTTCTCTGCCCCGAGGACATCGAGGAACTCCACAGGCGTCAGGGTGGGGAGTGATGGCTGACGACTTCTTCAAGTTCCCCCACACCCCGCACCTCGCCTGGCTTTCCTCCAGGCCGGTACGCCATGACAAGGTACTCTCCCCACCGGAGGCACGGGAGTTCCTCGATGGCGAGGTCCTCATCGAGGAAAAGATCGACGGGGCGAACCTTGGCATTTCCGTGGGCCCTGACGGCGAGCTGCGAGCCCAGAACCGCGGCGCCTACCTCGGTCCCCGAGCAGCCCCCCAGTTCCAGCCGCTGTGGCCCTGGCTGGAGACAAGGCGCCAGCAACTTGTCGAGACCCTGGGCCAACACTTGATGCTCTTTGGTGAATGGTGCTTCGCGGTCCACAGCGTGCGCTACGACGCCTTGCCCGACTGGTTCCTCGCCTTCGACGTCTACGACAAGCGGGCCGGACGCTTCTGGTCCTCCCCGAAACGAGACGCCCTCGTGGCCTCGCTCGGCCTCGCAGCGGTGCCCACTGTCGCGCGCGCGCATCTCACGGCGGACGACGTGGTGAACCTGCTCGGCCCCTCGCACCTCACCCATGCGCCCATGGAGGGCCTCTACCTCCGGCGTGACGAGGGTGACTTCCTGCTCGCGCGCGCGAAAATCGTCCGTCCCGAGTTCGTCCAGGCCATCGAGGAACACTGGTCCTCCCGCCCTCTGGAACGAAACACCCTGGCTGCGCGATGACGTGATGGGGGCGAGTGCTGGAGCGCGATGGCCGGAGGGACTCCAGGGCCCGGAACCTGGGCCCCCAAGCGTTCACAGCAGGCCACCCACCCCGCC
>NZ_RAWP01000193.1:0-8389 GCF_003668935.1 Corallococcus sp. AB032C
GGACGGGACGGGGGCGCCGCGGGGGCCGGCGCGCTCCACGCGGGCGCGGCCTCCTCCACGGGGTGGTGCGCGGCAACGGGCTCGGGTTCCGGCTCCGGTTCGGCGACGGGCCCACGGCGCGCGAGCAGATCCGGATCCTGCGGATCCAGCAGTTCAATCTGCGTCCACACGCCGTCGGACTCAGCGGTGCGGCCGCGCTCCTGGTGGATCTTCGCGAGCTCCTTGTAGACGGACACCGTCTTGGAGATCTGGCCCAGCCCCTGGAACGCCTGGGCCAGGAGCGTCAGCGTCTCCACGTCGCGGCCATCCGCCTTGAAGCACACCTGGAGCTTGGCGAGCGCGCGCTTCTGGTCGCCGCGCTGCAGATACGACGCGGCCAGCTCCTTCGCGAGCGGGAGGTTGTCCGGCTCCAGCGCGGAGAGGCGCTCCGCGACGCGCAGCCAGTCGTCCGCGCGGGCGTTGCGCTTGAGGTACTCCGCGGCGCGCTTGAACTCCTGCGCCGCTTCCTTCGTCATGTTCTCGCGCGCGTACAGCTCCGCGAGCTTGATCTTCGACGCCACGTTCTCGGGGTCGAGATCCACCATCTTCTTCAGCGTGTCGAGGCTCGACTTGGTGTCGCCCGCCTTGTCGTAGTGGTTGGCGACGATCTGGAAGTACGCCATCGCCTCCGACATCAACCCCAGCTGCTGGTGCAGCTCCGCCAGCTTGAGGTTCACCTCCAGCAGGTTCGGATTGAGCTTGAGGACCTGCTTGTAGAGGGCGACGGCCTTGAGGAAGAAGCCGTCCGAGGAGTAGCTCTCCGCGACCTTGGTGAAGAAGTGCGCCGCCTGCGCGTTGTCGTTCTTCTTCTGGTACAGCTCCCCCATCTTCTGGAGGACCCGGATGTCCTTCGGGTCGACCTCCAGGACCTTCTGATACTCCTTGATGGCTTTGTCGTACGCGCCCTTCGCGACCAGCTTCGCGGCGGCTTCGATGATCTTGTTCTTGTCCATCGAGCGTGCGCTTCCGGCAGGCAGAAACCCCGAGGAACTTCGCGGGTTTCAGTCCTTCTCTGGGGGGGAGCGTCGGAGGCTAACGGAATCCTCCGATGCGGGTCAAGAAACAGCCTGCCCTCCCCCAGGGCTGGATCACCCGCCTGGACGCTCGCACGCCCGGCGGGTTTTCCATGCCTTCACGGCAAAGCGCTACGGCGTCTCTTCCACGGCCTTCTTGAGCCGGCGCGAACCCGTCTCGCTCGCCAGCAGTCGCTCCACGAAGCGGGTGTCGTAGTTGCCCTCCTGGAAGGACTCCTCCGCCAGTGCGGCCCGGTGGAACGGGATGTTGGTGCGGATGCCCTCCACCACGTACTCGGAGAGCGCGCGCTGCATGCGGCGGATGGCCGTCTCGCGGTCCTCCGCGTGCACGATGAGCTTGGACAACAGGCTGTCGTAGTGCGGCAGCACCGTGTAGTTCTCGTACGCGGCGGAGTCCACGCGCACGCCGTAGCCACCCGGCACGCTGTAGCCGGTAATCTTGCCCGGCCACGGCGCGAAGGTGACGGGGTCCTCCGCGTTCACGCGGCACTCGATGGCGTGCCCGCGGATCTGCACGTCCTCCTGCTTGAAGCGCAGGGGGTGCCCGTAGGCCATGCGGATCTGCTCACGGACCAGGTCCACGCCCATGACCAGCTCCGTCACGGGGTGCTCCACCTGGATGCGCGTGTTCATCTCCATGAAGTAGAACTCGCCGCGCTCGTCGAGCAGGTACTCGATGGTGCCCACGTTGTTGTAGCGGATCTTGCGCATCGCGGCGACGGACACCTCGCCCATGCGCTGGCGCAGCTCCGGCGTGAGCGCGGGGGACGGGCTCTCCTCGATGAGCTTCTGGTGCCGCCGCTGCACGGAGCACTCACGCTCGTTGAGGTGGATGATGTTCCCGTGCTCGTCCGCGATGATCTGGATCTCGATGTGGCGCGGCTTCTCCACGTACCGCTCGATGTAGAGGTCGCCATTGTTGAAGCTGGCCAGGGCCTCCGCCTGCGCGGTGGAGAACGCCTGCGCGAGCACACCCGGCTCGCGGACGATCTTCATGCCCTTGCCGCCACCACCCGCCGCCGCCTTCAGGATGACCGGGAAGCCGATCTCCTTCGCGAAGGCCTCCGCCTCGCGCGGATCCTTCACCACGCCAGGGCTGCCCGGGAGCAACGGCAGGCCGGCCTCGCGGGCCGCGGCGCGCGCGCGCACCTTGTTGCCCATCAGCCGCAGCATCTCCGGGCGCGGGCCAATGAAGCGGATCTTGCAGTTCTCGCAGACCTCCGCGAACTCGGCGTTCTCCGACAGGAAGCCGTAGCCCGGGTGGATGGCGTCCGCGC
The DNA here is from genome assembly GCF_003668935.1 of Corallococcus sp. AB032C. Lineage (NCBI taxonomy): Bacteria > Pseudomonadati > Myxococcota > Myxococcia > Myxococcales > Myxococcaceae > Corallococcus > Corallococcus sp. AB032C. The sequence goes on from NZ_RAWP01000193.1 coordinate 2,351, forward strand.
GGGTGATCTCCGCCGCGGAGAGCAGCTGCGGCACGTTGAGGTAGCTCTCCTTGGACGGAGGTGGCCCGATGCAGACGGCCTCGTCCGCGAAGCGCACGTGCAGCGCGTTGGCGTCAGCGGTGGAGTGCACCGCCACGGTGGCGATGCCCAGCTCACGGCATGCGCGGATGACCCGCAGGGCAATTTCCCCGCGGTTGGCGACCAGAACCTTCTTGAACACGGCCGTGCTCCTTCGCGAGGGCCTGGGGCGCGTCCCGCCCGGAGGGGGCCGGACGCGCCTGACGGGTCAGCAGACTCAGGCCGGCTCGATGCGGAACAGCGCCTGGCCGAACTCCACCGGGCGACCGTTCTCCACGAGGACCTCGGCGATGCGGCCGGAGACCTCGGACTCGATTTCGTTCATCAACTTCATCGCTTCCACGATGCAGAGCACCTGGCCCTTGCGCACCACCGTGCCCACGTCCACGAACGGGGGCTGATCCGGCGCGGGGGTCCGGTAGAACGTCCCCACGAAGGGGCTCGTCACCTGGTGGCCCGGCTTCTCCGCGGGCTTCTCCGGCGCCGGTGCGGCGGCGGCCGCTGCGGCGGGACCCGCACGGGGCGCGACCGGAGCAGTGTACTCCACCGGCGGCGACACCGTCACCCCGGGGCCCGACGGCGCCGTGTGGTGGACGATGGTCGTCTCCGGCGCGTGACCGCGGCGGATGTAGAGCTTCTCCGGGCCCTTCGTCCACACCAGGCGGGTGACGTCGGAGGCCTCCAGGATTTCGACGATCTGCCGGAGGGCCTCCACGTCCAGAGACGTGGTGCCCGCATCCCGCCCAGAGGCCGCGCCCGAGGACTCGGCCGGCCGGGTTGCCTTGCGCTTCGTTGCCATTCGGACCCCTCCCGGGTCGCCAGGTGAAGGGAAGCTGCTCTCAGCCGCCGGTGGCCACGCGGGTGAGGTACTTGCCACCTTCACGCGTGTCGATCTTCAGCACGTCGCCCTCGTTGATGAACAGGGGCACGTTGACGCTGTAGCCGGTCTCCAGCGTGGCGGGCTTCATGGCGCCGGACACGGTGTCGCCGCGCACGCCCGGGTCGCACTTGGTGACCTTGAGGTCCACGGAGTTCGGCAGGCCCACGTTGATGGCCTTGCCGTTCCAGAAGAGGATCTCGACGTCGAGGTTCTCCTTCAGGAAGTTGACCGACTCCCCGAGGCCTTCCTTGGTCAGGAAGGTCTGCTCGAAGGTCTTCTTCTCCATGAAGTGGTACTCGTCGCCCTGGACATACAGGAACTGCATGTCCTTGGACTCGATGTCCGGGGTGCCCACCTTGTCGCCGGACTTCAGCGTGGGCTCCAGGACGCGGCCGTCCAGCAGGCTGCGGATCTTGGTGCGGGTGAAGGAGGAGCCCTTCCCAGGCTTGACGTGCTGGAAGTACTCGATGACGTACGGCTTGTCCTCCCACAAGATCTTCAAACCATTGCGGAATTCAGACGTATCGACAAACCCGGCCATGGGACCGACTCCTGGGACGAACGTAAAGGCGAAAGTCCGGGGTGTCTAGCCCATGCCCTGGTTCCTGCAAAGAGGAAAGCGGAGGCACGCTGCGCCGCCGGACAGGGTCGACAAGCCCCTGCCCGAGCGGACGTGCGCGACTACAACTCCGCCTTCACCTGCGGCGCGGTGACGCGCAGGACATAGCGCCCCTTGCCGAAGTTCCCGTCCGCGCGCAGGGCCAACACCAGGAAGTATTCCGGCGTCAGCATGCGCATCACGGTGAGGACCTTCTCACTGTTGACGGACACCTCGGTGACAGTGCCCGTCTTCAGGGATTCGGCCGCGTTCTTCAACTGCGTGAGCAGGTTGGCGTACTCCACCCAGGTGCCGGAGACGTCCAGCTCCGTGGCTTCGTCCTTCTGGAACGTTTCCACGGAGATGCCGTCGAAGCCCATCACGCTGCACGCGAGGGCTCCGTCCACCTGGTTCACCACCGCTTCAAGGTGCGTGCGGAAGGCCATCTAGCCCCCGACGACCGGGGCCGCCGGCCCAGGCTGGCACGAGGGAAGTTGACCGTCCTGGCCTGCACCCGAACCACAAGGGCCCTCCGGGACCTCGGGGGCCTCACCCGTCGCGCAGGTCCGAAGCGAGCCGACCCCATTGGCGACATCGATGCCGAAGACGATCTCGTTCGACTCGAACTTCTTGCCGCCCGACGCGAACTTGCCCGTGAACTGCGCGGTGACCCGCACCGTGGCCGTCGCGGTCCCGGACAGGGCGGTCCGCAAGGCCGTCGCGGCTTCCGCGGTCATCAGGTTGACCACCAGCCGGTTCGTATCCGACGCGGGATTGATGGTCGCCGAGTAGGGAACCTCGCCGTCGGGGATGCTGATGTTCGGCGTCGAGGCGTAGGACAGCTTCAGCGTCTCCACGAAGGCGGTGGCGGAACCTCCGATGGAGGTATCCGGATCCAGCGGAACGCCGTTCACGTCGATGGGCGTGCTCGTGTAGTTCGACTTGACCACGAGCCCCAGCAGGTACCCGTTCCGGTAGGCCAGGTTGAGCGAACCATTCGCGATGCCGGTATCGCCGACGTTGAACGAGCAGGACTCGTCCGGCTGGATGGTCTGGAGGATCTGGACGACGGGGGTGCTTTCGGAGCACGAGCAGAGCCCGAGCGACAGGGCCGCCGCGATGAGGAAGGGCTTCATTGGAATGTCTCTCCCAATCAGGGTGCGAGGCCGTTAGAGGCTCTGCGCGATGGTCTGCCGGTTGAGGATGCGGGGCGTGATGAAGATGAGCAGTTCCTGCCGCTCGTCCGTCTCCAGGGTGCTCCGGAAGAAGAAGCCGAGCACGGGAATCTTCGACAGGAAGGGCACCGATTCAGCCGAGGTGCTGCCGCGGCGCACGTAGATGCCGCCGATGACCGTGGTGTCGCCATCCTTCACGAGGACCTGGGTGTTGGCCTCCTTGCGCTGGATGGACGGCTGGCCGTTCGCACCGGTGTTGGACGGGTCCGGCTGGTTGTTCTGCGCCTGGATGGACATGAGGATGCTGCCGTCCTGGGTGATGTGCGGCGTGACTTCCAGCGACAGGCGCGCTTCCACGAAGGTCGTGTTCACGCCGCCGGCCGACGTCTGGCTGAACGGGATGGACAGACCCTGGCTGATGCGGGCCGTGTTGTTGTCCAGCGTGGTGACCTTGGGCGACGAGATGGTCTTCACCGTGCCCTCGGACTCCGCCGCGGACAGGCGCAGGTTGAGCTGCACGGCGCCGCCCGCGGAGCCGAAGGCGAAGCCCATGGCGCCACCGACGCCCGCACCCACCGCGGCCGGCAGGTTCACCGCGAAGTTGGGCTGGGCCGGAACACCCGGGGCCGTGCCACCCGCGCCGCCCGTGACACCGACGGTGCTGGGGAAGATGAGGCCGGTCGGGTTGCCGGACGCGGCCGACAGACGCGTCTGACCGCCCCACTGCACGCCCAGGTTGCGGCTGAAGTTGGTGCTCGCCTCCACGATGCGGCTCTCGATGAGGACCTGCGGCGTCTGGGTATCCAGGCTGCGCACCAGGGCGCGCGCCTTCTCCGTGTTGGAGCGGATGTCCTTGATGATGAGCACGTTGGTGCGCACATCCACCGTCACCGTGCCGCGGTCGCTGAGCACGTCCTTCACGCGCGACGACATGTCGTTGGCCACCGCGTAGTTCACCGGCACCAGGCTGACCAGCAGGTCCTCCTGCTGCTGCAGCGACTTCTTGCGCTCCTGGCGCAGCCGCGCCTCCTCTTCCAGGGTCTTCAGCGGCGCGATGCGGATGATGTTGCCCACCTGCTCCTGGCCCAGCTGCTTGGTGCGCAGGATGAGGTCCAGCGCCTGGTCCCAGGGCACGTTGCGCAGGCGGATGGTCACGCGGCCGCCCACGTCATCGGCCACGACGATGTTGCGCTTGGAGATCTCCGCGATGACGCGCAGCAGGTTCTGGATGTCGATGTCCTTGAACTCGAAGGACACGCGCTTGCCACGGTAGCGCGCCTGCTGGGGCGCGCCCTCCGCCGCGTACGCCGGGGCCTCCGCCGTGAAGCCGGCGGTGCGCTGGGTGACGGCCACCTCCTCCGTCTTCACGCCCTGCACGTCCAGCCGCCAGCTCAGGCTGTTGGCGCCCTGGGTGACGTTCTCCTCGATGGCGCCGTCCGCAGCGACCACCAGGCGAACCTTGCGGCCCTCACCCGGCACGCTGAAGGCGCTGATCATCTTCACCGGCGTGTCCAGCGCGCTGGTGTCCAGGCTGCGCTCCAGCTTCTTGGGCAGCCGCGCGTTCTCCAGCGTCAGCACCGCGCTGCGCGGATCCGGCCGGTCCACCTTCCACGCCGTCGCGCCGGACAGCTTCAGCTGCACGCGGCCGCCCGAGGGGCTCTCGTCGAAGGACAGGTCCTTGACCTCCACCACCGCCGGCTGCGGCGCGGCCTGCGCCACCGCGGGCTGCGGCTTCGCCGACTCCTGCAGGGGCTGCGGGCGCAGGGGCTCCGTCTCCGCCACCGCGTCACGCGGCTGCGAGGGCTTGGACTTGCGCGCCACCGCGCCGCCCAGCACCACCTCCAGGCCACGCTCGGCGCGGTCCACGCGGTAGGCGGGCATGTCGCCCTTGGCCACGAGCACCAGGCGCACCTTGTCCTCGTGGGCGCCCACGCGCACGTCCTTGAGCAGGTTGCCCTTCACCTTGGGCGCCTTCGCGCTCAGGCCCACGCCGTACACGTCCACGGCCAGGCGCGGCGGATCCACCAACTCCAGGACCTCGAAGCGGGCGATGTCGCCGTCGGCGGAGACGCGCAGCGACTCGCCTTCCAGGGACAGCCGGGTGATGCGCTGGGCCGGGTGGGCCACCTCGCGCTCATCCGCCTCCGTGGCGACGACGTTCTCACGGCCCGGCGCCTGGGACGGGGCGGCCTTGGAGGACGTCCCCTCCTCCGGCACCACCGCCACCATCGCCTCCACCACGGGCGCGGGCGCGGCCTTCACCGGCGCGGCGGCGACCGCCTGCACGGGCTCGGCCTTCGGCGCGGCGTCCACCGGCTTCGCTTCGACCGGAGCCTGCGGGGCCTGGGCGGTCGCGGCGGCGGGGGCCACCGGCGAACCGTCCACGGAGATGACCACGCGGTTGCCTTCCGCGCGGACGTCGTACTGGGAGGCCTGGTCGAGCGCCACCAGCACGCGGCCCACACTGGCGCGCGCGTCGGAGAACTGGGCGGCCACCACGCCGGACACCGGACCGGTGCCGTCATGGTGCCCCTTGATGCCGGTGGCATCCGCGGACGACAGGTCCACCACCAGCCGCTCCGGCCCACTGAGCCGGAAGACGGTGAAGGTGGGCGGCCGGGTCCCGGTCACCACGACCTGGGCACCGGCTCCCGTCCGGGACACCTGCAGGTCCCTCAGCGTATTGAGATCCGCGCCGTACACCTTGGCGCTTGCCAGGACGACCGCCCATGCGGTCGCCATGATCCACTTGCCCCTCATCACAGCGCTCTGCTCGAGCATGCGTCCCCTCAACAAGTTGGATGCGGGCGACGACTGCCCGCGGGCGCGCCGTGGGGCGCTACTCCCAGTTCTTGCCCGTCATCAGGTTGTAGGCAGGGTCCTTCACGCCATCCGCCTTGAGCTGGAGACTCACCGGATTGCTGATGAGCTCGCCCTTGGCGCCCGTGAAGACCTCGGTGACGGTGACCGAGTCCCGTAGAATCTGTGTGACCTTGCCGCCCTGGCGCCCCACGCGGGTGTTGCGCCGGACGATGTGACCGCGACCCAGGGGGTCCTCGACCATCGCCAGTGGGCTGGCATCCCCCGTGACGACCGCCACCAGCTTGAGCTGGTCGAGGTCGAACACGCACAGGGGTTCATTGCAGGCCCGCTCCGGTGCGTCACGCGCCACCGGCCCGAGCTCCTCCAGTGGACTGCGGAATGGATCCCGCTTGCCCACCGGACTGTAGGTGTAGACGAACATTGGCGCCGCCGACGCCTCGGTCTTCTCCGCCACTGGGGCCGGCGCGGGGGCGGCGGCCTTGGGG
>NZ_RAWP01000194.1:0-8210 GCF_003668935.1 Corallococcus sp. AB032C
GCGACGCCCCCACCCCCACCGCCGTGCTGTCACCCAACGAGACGTAGTTGACGCTCATCCCCAGCTCAAGGAACGGTCAGCGCGCGCAGCAGGCGTCCGCCGCCGGGGCCGGCCACGCGCAAGAGCAGCGTGCTGCCCTTGGGCGCGGCGCGGATGGCCGCGGCCAGCTCCTTCGCGCTCGCGATGGGCTTCTTGTTCGCCTCCACCACCAGCATGCCCGGCGTCAGCTGCGCGCGGTCCGCGGGCGAGCCCGGGACGATGTCGGTGATGAGCGCGCCGGCGCGCTCGGTGAAGCCCGCCTGGGACGCCGTGCGGGCATCCAGGTCCTGCAGGGACAGGCCCACGCGGCGCGAGCTGTCCTGCTCGTCGGTGGCCCCCGGCTTCTTCTTGGACAGGCCCTCCAGGTCCGGCCGGGTGCCCATGGTCACCTTGACGTCCTGCTTCTTGCCGTCGCGGAAGAGGGACAGCGTCGCGACGCTGTTGGGCTTCTTGAGCGCCACGGTGCGGGTGAGGTCGCTGTCGGAGCGCACCTGCTTGCCGTCCACGGCCACCACCACGTCGTCCGGCTTGAGCCCGGCCTTCGCCGCCGGGGAGTCGGGGGTGATCTGCGTGAGGATGGCGCCCTCGCTCACCGACAGCTTCAGCGCCTGGCCCAGCTCGCGCGTGAGGGGCTGGATGCCCACGCCCAGCCAGCCGCGCGTGACGGCGCCCTCCTTCTCCAGCTGCGGAAGGAGCGCCTTGATGAGGTTGCTGGGCACGGAGAAGCCGATGCCCGTGCCGCCGCCGACGATGGCGGTGTTGATGCCCACCACCTCGCCCTTCATGTTGAAGAGCGGGCCGCCGGAGTTGCCGGGGTTGATGGCCGCGTCCGTCTGCAGGAAGTCGTCGTACACGCTGGCGCCAATCTCCCGGGCGCGCGCGGACAGGATGCCCACGCTCACGCTGGAGGCCAAGCCGAACGGGTTGCCGATGGCCAGCACCCAGTCACCCACGCGCACGGCGTCGGAGTCCCCCAGCTTCACGGTGGGGAGCTGATCCACCTTCTCCTTGATCTTCACCACGGCCACGTCGGTGAGCGGGTCGCGGCCCACCACCTCACCCGAGAACGAACGGCCGTCGTCCAGGCGGATGGTGATGGTGACCGCGTCCTCGATGACGTGGTTGTTGGTGAGCACCAGGCCCTTGGGGTCGATGATGAAGCCAGACCCGGCGCCCTGGCGGATCTGCTCGCGCTCGCTGCGGCCGCCGCCGCGGCCCCGCCCGTTGCCTCCGAAGAAGCGGTCGAAGAGCGGGTTGTCCTCCATGCCTTCCGGCACTTCCGGACGGGCCTGCACGTCCACGTTCACCACGGCGGACTTCACCGATTCCACCAGGGGCGCCAGCGAGGCCAGCGACTGGGCCTCACGCGTGGCGGGCTGGAGGTTGCCGGCCTGACCGGAGGCCGCCTGCTGCGTCTTGGGCGCGGCCGGCTGGGGAGCGGGAGCCTGCGCGAGGGCGAGCGTGGGCGACGCCAACACCAGCACGGCGGCCACGAGCTTGCGACGGGACGAAGGGAGCGTGTGGGTCATGGATCTCCTCAACCTAAAGCGGAAATGAAGCCCCGCAACCGGAACGACGGTGTCCGGTAACGGAAGGTGAACCCCCAGCCCGGCCGCCTGTTCCCGGACCGCTCAACCGGGCCGGTAGACGCGGTAATCCAGCTCGGGGAACAGGTTGTTGCGTCCTTCGACGTGGGACAGCCAGGACTCGTCGATGGTTCCGGCGCGCACCTGGTCGTGCAGGCGCAGGAAGCGCTGCAGGTGCTCCTTCGTGCGGCGCACGGCGTAGTCCACCATGGTGCCGGTCTTCATGATGAAGGCCCAGTCAGAGGCCTGCGCCAGCAGCAATTCGCGGGCGGCCTGGTTCAGCGCCCGGCGCTTGAGGGACGACGCGTCCGGGAAGTCCCGGGCCAGCTCCACCATCTGCCGCGCGGCGTGGTTCAAGTGCCGGTAGATCCAGTCGTTGGTCCCATCCAGCCACATGTTCGCGTAGCCGCCCGCGCCCCAGGAGGACAGGGGCGGCGTGGCCACCTGGTTCTCCGGGTGCTCGCGAAGGTCGTCCAGCGGGCTGATGAGCTGGATGCGGCTGGGGTTGCGCGCGGCCTGGCGGATGAGGGCGTCGATGAAGTGGGGACCCTCGAACCACCAGTGGCCGAAGAGCTCCGCGTCATAGGGCGCGACGACCACGGGCTTGCGGCCGCCCATGCGCGACGCGAGGTATTCGAACTGGCGCTCGCGGTTGAAGAGGAAGTTGCCCGCGTGGACCCAGGCGCGCTCGCGGGCGGCGGCCGGGTCGTAGGGCTGCTTGTCGTTCGTCTTCCCGGTGATGCGGAAGTACTTGAAGCCGGTGTTCTTGCGGTCGCCGGTGGGCTGGATGAAGGGCCGGATGTAGTCCAGGTCCAGGTCCCAGCCGATGTCCCGGTAGAACTCGCGGTAGACGGGGTCGCCGGGGTAGCCGTGCTCGGTGCTCCACACCTGCTGGCTGCTCTCCGGGTCGCGCGCGAAGGCGGCCACGCCGGGCTCGGTGAAGATGGGCGCGTAGGGGCCGTGCAGCGGGCGGGGCGTGGCGTCCGTGAGCGCGTGCGTGTCCGCGAAGAAGTAGCGGATGCGCTCGGCGGAGAGGATGCGCTCCAGGCCCGGGTAGTAGCCGCACTCGGCCAGCCAGATGCCGGCGGGGTCGCGGCCGAAGTTCTGGCGGTAGTGGTTCGCCGCCACCGTCACCTGCGCGCGAACGGCCTCCGGCGTCTGCTGCATGAGCGGCAGGAAGCCGTGGGTCGCGTTGCAGGTGAGGATGTCCAGGTGGCCGGAGTCCTGGAGCCTGCGGAACGCGGCCACCAGGTCGCGCCGGTAGTGGTTGTGGTACGCGAGCCGCAGCGATTCGAAGTGGTCGCGGTGGAAGACGGCCAGCGGGTGGAAGGTGGGGTCGTCCCGGGTGCGGTGCACCTCGCGGGCGCCCAGCTCGCAGAGCGAGTCCAGCCGGCGGGCGTAGCGCTCCCGCAGCAGGTCGTCATTGAGCATCGACACGAGCGTGGGCGAGAGCGTCATCGTCACCCGGAAGGGGACGCGGTCCTCGACCAGCCTGTCGAACACGCGCAAGAGCGGCAGGTACGTCTCGGAGATGGCTTCGTAGAGCCAGTCCTCCTCGAGGAAGTCTTCGTACTCGGGGTGGCGAACGAACGGCAGGTGCGCGTGAAGGACCAGCGCGAGGGAGCCCAGGCTCATAGGTCGGTCGGAGAGGCCGTGCGGGTTCACTTCCGTCCACGGCGCGAGGGCCGGGACTTGGAGGATTTGGAGCCCGAGGGCTTGGGCTCCGGTGGTTTCTGGGCCGCCTTCGCGGGCGGGGACTTCGCGGCGTCCGACTTGGGAGCCACGGCGCTCGAAGCCGCCGGGGTCTCCACCTTCGGGGCCGGAGCCTCGACTTGCGCGGGCGCAGTGCGCGGAGCCTCGGCCTTCGCGGGCGAGGGGCTCGCGGAAACGGAGGCCACTGCGGCCCGTCGCGCGGCCTCGCGGGCCTTGTCGAGGGCACGCTGTTCGGACGCGGAGGGACCGCGAGCCACGCTCAAGGCCCACGGGTCCTTGGGAGGCTCCGGCTCCGTGGGCCGCCACGAATCCGTGATGGCCGGGCCTGGCGTCGATGGGCCTGACGGGAGCGAACCCTCGACCCCCACTGGAGCCGATGTCGACGAGAGGTCCCGTGCTTCGAGCACACCCCGCGAGCTCGGCGCCTCTGGCGACCAGGCATCCGAGCGCCCGGCCGCACGTGGCGCCCCGGGCTGATCCGATGCGCCCGTAGCGCGATCCACGGACAGGTAGCGCTGATCCGATGCGCCCGCCGCCCGAGGCACGGTCAGGTATCGCTGATCCGACGCGCCCGTGGCGCGATCCACGGACAGGTAGCGCTGATCCGATGCGCCCACCGCACGCGGCACCGTGAGGTACTGCTGGTCCGAAGCGCCCGTCGCACGGTCCGCGGACAGATAGCGCTGGTCCGAAGCCCCTGCGGCACGAGGCACGCTCAAGTACTGCTGGTCCGACGCACCCGCGGCGCGAGGCACGGTGAGGTACTGCTGGTCCGAAGTCCCAGGAGCACGCTGCACGCCCTGGGTCCCGTGCCCTCCCGCCACGTACCGCTGGTCCGAAGCGCCGGGTGCACGCGACACCTCTAGATAGCGGTACTCCGAAACGCCGCCCGGCAGCAGCGCCTGACCATGCCGCTGATCCGAAGCGCCTGTCGCGCGCGGCACCTCCAGATACGGAGTGCCCACCACGTCTCCACCGTAGCGCTGATCCGAAGCGCCCGGTGCGCGCGGGACTTCCAGATATGGAGACGCCACGTCATAGCGCTGGTCCGAAGCGCCTGGCGCAAGCTCCACGGCCAGATAGCGCTGATCCGACGCCCCGGGTGCGCGCGACGGAGCCAGCACCGCGCCCTCACCGAGCGTCGCCTCCCCCACGCGCGCATACTGTTGGTCGGACGCCCCCGGCGCACGCGGCGCGCTCTCCAGATAGGCCTCTTCCGCGTAGCGTTGGTCCGAAGCCCCAGGGACGCGCGGCGCATCGACATAAGCCTCGGTGCGCTCGCGGTGGACCTCCGGCACATCCACCAACCCGGCGCTCCCCGGCAGTTGCACCCGGCGCCACGTGACGTATTCGCGCTCCTCCACCCCAGGGACGCGCACGGACGCCGCGGTGGGGACGGCTTCGCGCGACCGGTCCACCACCGGCGGAGGCGGCATGCGCAGGAACCGGATGGACGTGTCCGCCGACGGTCCCGCGGGCGGCAGCGTGGCCCGATTGGACGAATGTCCAATGCGGCGCGACCGGCCATCCGAGCCGACGAAGTGCGCCTCCACCCGGTACGTGCGCCCGGGCGTCATGCCCTGCAGATAGAAGCTGCGCGACTCCAGCGCGAAATCCACCTCGCGCGACACGCCCTCGCCGTCGAACACCTTCATCACCGCGCGCGGCGCCGGCAGGTCGTCCAGCGCCCGGCTCCGGCTCGCGTCACTGAAGTCCCAGAAGACGAAGAGCGTGTGCGGATCCCTCGCGAGCAGCACCATCGCGTCGTCCTGGTAGTCCAGGGGCAGCATGGACAGGTGCTCGTTGCGCTCGGGCGACGCGTCCGCCGGAGGAAGGCGCGGCGCCTGCTCCTCCAGAAGGTGGTGGCGGCGCGCTTCCTTCTCCCCCGCCATCTTCGTCACGAAGAACCCCTCCACCAGGGGCTCGGCGGCGTGCGGCGGCTCGCTCGCGGGCGCGGGCTGCGCGGCGGCGGGCTGTTCTCCCTTGGGAGAACTCGACGGGCGCGGCGTGGGCACTTCCGGCGACAGGGACACCGTGTCCTCGTCGTCCGGGTCGCGGCTCGCCTTCTCGCGGGCGGGGAACGTCACCACGCGCGCGGGCCGCGTCTTGGGGCCGCCGCTGGGCTCCGTGATGGGCTCCTCGGAAAGTTCTCGTGCCTGCGGCGCGGCGGTGCTTTCGGGCGGAGGCAGGGGCACGGACTCGGACGTCGGGCCCCTGGCGGAGCGGGAATCCGCCGGGCCGGAATCGAGCGTCCGCTCCTCGCCGCCCACGTCGCCGGAGCCGCGCCGGGAAATCGCCAGGCCGGCCATGCGCGCGAGCCGCCCCAGGGCGGGAATGCGCTCGGCCAGCGAGGTGACCAGCTCCCGCCCGCGGGACGCGCCAGCTCCCTCCCGGAGGTATTTCCGGGCCAGCTGCCGCAGGTAGCTCACGGTGACGCCCTTCCGCTCATCCATGGACACCTCGCCTCGTTATGACGCGGCATACAGGGGGTCAACGCATCCGTCACGGGATGTGTTGTTCCGCCGACCCCCTTCAACTTCCGTCACGACCGATGACACCTCACCCCGGTCCAAGTATCCTGCGACCGCTTGAGCGACCTGCCCAGACTTCTCCTGTGCAGCTTTGACGTCATCCCCGGCCCGTCTGGCTCCTCACGCCGACTGACCGAGTATCTGAAGGCGTTGCCTGATCGCTTCTCCGTGGTGGTGCTGTCGGCGAAGACGCCCGACCACTCCCATATCGAGAAGTACCAGGGCGCCCGGCTGCTCCGCGTCCCGGTAGGCTCCGGGGACCTGGCGTCACGCATCCAGTCCTTTGAACGGGCCGTTCGCCGCCAGCTCGAAAGCGAGGACTACGCCCTCGCCCACTTCACGGACCCCTTCGGCGGGTACGCGTTGTGCGAGCTGAAGGCGGACTACGGCTACCGCCTCATCTATGAGGCGCAGACGTTCCCGTCCCAGGAGCTGCGCTACACCCATCCGCAGACGGACGGCGACCGCCGCTTCCTGTCGAAGATCCGCCGCCAGGAGCTGTTCTGCCTGATGAACGCGGACCTCGTCGTCACCGGCTCGCAGACGACGCGCGCGTTCATCCAGGGGCTGGGCGCGGCGGAGGACCAGCTCCGGACGATTCGCGCGCCGGTGGACCTGAAGCCGTACGACCCGGAGGTGCTCGGCGCCCCGGACGGTTCGCCCCTCAGGATGATGTACCTGGGCAGCCACGTAGGCTGGCAGGGCCTGCCCACCCTCCTGCGCGCCACGGCGCTCGCGGCCCAGCAGGTGGACGTGCGCCTGACGCTGGTGGGCGCGCACCATCCGGACTGGAAGCCCCACCTGGAGGACCTGGTCAACGACCTGGGTATCAAGGAGAAGGTCGACTTCCAGCCGCCCGTCGTGCACGACGACCTGGTCAAGGTGCTGGCGCTGGCGGACGTGGGCGTGCTGCCGCTGGACGACTCGGAGCGCAACCGGCTCCAGGGCGGACCGCTGGCCAAGGTCTCTGAGTACCTGGCCGCTGGCCGGCCGGTCATCGCCGCGGACCTGCCCGTCACCCGCGAGCTGATTCCGAAGGACGCGGCCGTCTTCTTCCCCCCGGGCGACGCCCGCGCCCTGTCCGAGCGCATCCTGGACCTGGCGCGCGACGTGCCTCGCCGCGTGGCGCTGGGCAAGGCCGGGCGCGCGTTCGCGGAGAAGGTGCTGGACGCGGGCCTCATCCGGGGCCAGCTGCTGGACCTCTACGACTCGCTGCTGGAGAAGCGCGGCCACGTCCCGGTCGAAGCCGCCAGCGAGCCGCCCGACGTCACGATGACGGGCACGCCCACGAACCGGCTCGCGAGCCTGGGCATGCCGGAAGCGTCCCAGCCCGCGGTCGCGGCCAAGCAGCCCGCGGCCCAGGCCGCCTCCGACGAAGCCGCCCCGCCCCCCGCGAAGGATGGCGCGGAGGACGCGCCCGTGGTGATGGGCATGGCCTTGGACGACGGGATGGACACCCGGCTCGTCAAGACCGAGCCGGACATGCGGCCGGACGAAGTGCCCATGGTCATGGGCCTGCCGCTGCGCGAGTCCGCCAGGGCCAAGGCCGCTCCGGCCCCCGCGAGCCAGGAAGCCGCGCCGCCTCCGGAGCCCGCGACCGCGCCCAAGACGACCGACGACACCGCGAAAACGGCGCTCCCCTCCTCCGCCGCGAAGGACGAGGAGCCGGAACCGCTGGGAGGCCGTGGCTCGGAGCCGGCTCCGCCCACGGAGATGGTGACGAGTCCCCTGGTGAAGGCCCTCGGCTTGAAGGATGTCGGTGGGGACGACGCCGGGGATTCGGATGCGGAGGCCCACGCCTCCGAGGATGGCTCCTCCGGAGCGACGGCGGTCGTGCGCCGGCCGGTGGAAGTGGAAGAAGACGACACGAGCACGCCGGCCCCCACGCCCGTCGTGCGCAGGCCGGCCTCCGAGGAAGAAGAACGCGCCCCTACGCCCATCGTGCGCAGGCCGGCCTCCGAGGAAGAGGCGCCCGCGCCCACGCCCGTCGTGCGTCGGCCCCTGCCGGAAGACGAGCCGCCGGCGGCCACGCCCATCGTGCGCCGCCCCACCTCCCTCACGGAGGACGAGGAGCGCGCGCCCACGCCCGTCGTGCGCCGGGCCGGAGTGATGCGTGAGGAGGAAGAGGTCCCCGCGCCCACGCCCATCGTGCCCATGCGCTCGTTGCTGACCGGGGCGCGGAGCACGAACGCCGGCCGTGCGCAGCGGCCGCAGGACTCCGCTCCCTCTGAACCCCCGCGTCTCTTCCCAAGTCCCTCACCCATGGCCGACGCGGACAAACCACCCATCCGTGGCGGCCTCGCCGCGGATCCAGGCCGGCCCGCCTCCCGCCCCCCGGTGC
>NZ_RAWP01000195.1:0-8046 GCF_003668935.1 Corallococcus sp. AB032C
GGTTGGTGCGGGGGCTGGCGGCGGGCCTCCACGAGGAGCTGGCGACGAATCCGTTGGCCTCCGGGGAAGCGCTGGGCGCATCCCTGGCGACGCTCGCCGAGCGCACCGCGGCGGCCACCGTCCGGGGGGCAGGGAGCGCGCTCGCGCAGGAGGAGCTCCGCTGGCGAGAGGCGCCATGCAATCAGGACCTGGTGCGGCGCACGAGCCGGGAGGTCACGGCCGGAGCACTGGAGGCCCTGGGGGAGCAGCTACGACGGCCCCTGAGGGTGCTTGCTGGTGCGGGCGGTGCGCTCATCGCGCTGACAGTGCTGTCGTCTCGTTGGCGCCACGCGTGAGGTTCGTGCCGCTCTTCCACTCGCAAGAGGACACGCATTCCGCCCTTGCCCGGTTCAGGCTACGCATTCGGGAGAGGGCTCCGAATGCTTGCACGTGGGTGGTGGGTCTTTCTGCTGGTCTTGCTGTCCGGCTGTAGCGGTGTCCGGCCGGTGGTGACGTTGGACATGGGCGCGGGTCGGAAGGCCACCTTCGTTCCACGCCAGGACGCCCGTGTGGTGGAACTGGACGAAGCTGGGGCTTCACTCAAAGACAGCGCCCGGCGCGTCCGGCCTTCTTCCCGTCCGCAGCAAGCCGCTCGTGAGCTGTTCCAGATGGAAGCTCGCAGTGGCGCCTGCCGCTTCGAGCTGCGTGAGCGGCGCATCACCCCGTTGGGGGCTGGCGAGCAACTGGAGGTCCTCGACTCCGGAAGCGTGGGAGGCCTCACCCGTGAGTACCTGCGGTGGTGTGAGCGCACGCAGCGACAGGGAGATTGTCTGCGGCTGTTGGCGGAGACGCCCATCCTGGATGGCGATGGCTCGTTCAGTGGCTTTAAACAGGCCATGGGGCCCGCGGGCGCCGGCAAGCAGTGGTATCACATCGTCGAGCAGACGCCGGGGAACGTGGAGCGGTTCGGTCCGCAAGCGCTGCACAACACGGACAACGTCATCCGATTGGATGCGCGGATGCATGCGCGCATCAGCGGTATCTTCTCTGCCATCCGCCGCGACCTGACCCGGTCCTCCACGATAACGGTGCGTCAATGGCTGAGCACCCAGTCCTTCGAGGAGCAGCGCCGCTTTGGGCTGCTGGTCTTGGAGCAGGTCTCAAAGGGAGCATGGTGATGGAGCTGAAGGAACTCGTCGAGCAGTTCGCGCACCATGTCGCCGCGCAGGGCGACTGCATCCGGGATGGTGACTCCAGGAAGGGCAACAAGCACGCCCGGAAGTACGGAGCTGCCTTGGATGCGCTGCTCGCGCAGGGAGATACCGGCCGGGAGGCGCTCTCTGTCCTGTTGAAGCATCCCCGCGCGGACGTGCGAGGCCTGGCGGCATCGTTCCTGTTGCGCTATCGCACGGAGGAGTCGAAGGCGGTGCTGGAAGTCATCGCGGCGGAAGGAGGCCTGGCGGCCATTGGTGCCACCTTGAATCTTCAACGCTGGGCCGAAGGCACCTGGAATCTCGACCCAGGGTGAGCAGGCGCCAGGCTGATGCGTTGCCCGGGACCTTGGTCCCTGTCCACTCCCTCGCCACCTTCCTTCCATGGACGGGTTCGAGAACGCCTTCGCGCTGCTCCTGGATGGCAGCGGAGGTGCACGCTCGCTCACCCTGGAGGAGACGCGGAACTGGCGGGCTTCGGAGGGCATGCGCTGGGTCCACCTGCCTCCGGACCTGCCCCGCGTGCTGGAGGCCGTCTTCCACCTGCCTCCCCGGGTGCGCGAGCCGCTCCTGGCCGACACGGGCCGCGTGCGCATCGACGTGCTCAACGAGAACGAGCTCGTCCTGCTCCTGCTGAATCCGGACTCCGCTCCCACGAACGTGTCGTCACCGCGGCAGCTGCGCGCGTGGATGACGGCGGACCGCTGCGTCACCGTGGCGCCCACGAATCAGCCCGCCATCGTGGCCGTCCGCGAACAGCTCGCCCATGGCCGGGGGCCTCGGGGCACGGACCTCTTCCTTGCCTTCGCCTCCACCGCGCTCTCCATGGCGGCGCTGCGCACCACCGAACTGGATGACACGCTGTCGGGCCTGGAGACCCGCGTGACAGCAGGCACGGTCCCGCGTCAGCGGACATCCCCGTGCGACTCGCGTTCCGTGGCGACCTCCTCCACTTCCTCACCAGCTTCATCCCCGGGCGCGGCACAGGCAGGGGGAGGACTTGATGGCGGGAGTCCGAACGCGCTGCTTGCTGCTTGGACTCATGGGGGGCCTGTGCCGCGCCGTTTCCCCCTTCGCCAGACGTCGCCTCCTCACGGACGGCCGGGCTCAGCGGGCCCTCCTCTCGCGCCCTCCACGCCGCGTTGTGGAGTGACTCCCGCGTTCCCAACCTCATGTCTGGGATTGCACCGGACAGGAGGCGACCTTGATGCGACGCACGTGGAAGGGCCCGGCCTGCCTGCCGTGGGCGCTGGCGCTGCTGGTCGCCATCCCCCTCCAGGCACTGGCGGCGGATCCGCTGCCGTCCTGGAATGACGGCCCGGTGAAGCAGTCCATCCGCGACTTCGTCACCCGCGCCACCACCGAGGGCGGCCCCGGCTACATCCCTCCAGAGGAGCGCATCGCCACCTTCGACAACGACGGCACGCTCTGGCAGGAGCAGCCCGTCGTGCAGGGCGCCTTCCTGCTGGAGCAGGTCAAGGCGGCCGTGAAGGAGGACGCGTCGCTCGCGAAGCGGCAGCCCTTCAAGGCTGTGCTGGAAGGGGACGTGGCCCTGCTGTCCACCATGGACGAGCCCCAGTTGATGGAGCTGTTCGCCGCCACCCACGCGGGCAAGACACAGGAGGAGTTCGCCCGCGAGGCCCGCGCCTTCTTCCAGACCGCGCGCCACCCGAAGCTGGGCGTGCCCTACACGCAGCTCGCCTACGCACCCATGCTGGAGTTGCTCCAGTACCTGCGCGCCAACGGCTTCCAGACGTGGATCTCCTCGGGCGGCGGCACCGACTTCATGCGCGTCGTCTCCGAGGACACCTACGGCATCCCGCCCCAGCAGGTCATCGGCAGCAGCCTGAAAGAGAAGTTCGACGAGGGGAACGGTCACCCGGTGCTGCGGCGCGAGGCCCGCCTGGACCACCTCAACGACAAGGCCGGCAAGCCGGTGGGAATCGAGCAGCACATCGGGCGGCGGCCCGTGTTCGCGGCAGGCAACGTCCGAACGGGCGGCGACATCCAGATGCTCCAGTACACGAAGGAGCAGCCACGCCCCGGCTTCTCGTTGCTCATCAACCACGACGACGCGGAGCGCGAGTTCGCCTACCAGGAGAAGAACGGCGCGTCACTGAAGGCCGCGCGCGAGGGTGGCTGGACCGTGGTCAGCATGCGCCGGGACTGGAAGCGCATCTTCCCGCAGGAGGGACGGTAATGGACGCCTTGCACGCCTTCATCGGGTTGATGATCTCGACCTTCATCGTCGCGCTCGGTTTGTCGCAGGGGCTGTCGTGGCGCCTGGCGGACCTGGGCCAGGGCGTGCGTCATCCGGTGTTCGCACGGGGACTGGGGGTATGCCTCGTCGGCGTACCGCTGCTGTCCCTCATCGTGGTGAAGGTGCTGCCCGTTGGCCCCGTCGCCGCGGGCGTCATCGCGCTGATGGCGTTCTGCCCCGGGCTGCCCATGGCGCTCAACGTCGTGTCGAAGCAGAAGGGCAACCTGGCGCTGTCCCTGGCGCTGTCCATCACCCTCTCGCTCGTCGCCATCGTGCTGATGCCGCTGTCCCTGAAGCTGCTGGAGCGACTGTTCCCCGTGGCCATCCAGTCGCCGCCGTACGGCGTGCTCCTGGGCAGGGTCATCCTCCCGTTCCTCGTGCCCTTCGCGCTCGGCATCGGTTTCCAGAAGGTGGCGCCCGGCTGGGCGCACCGGCTGCGCAAGCCGGTGAAGCTCTACTTCAACGTCGCCCTGTCCGTGGCCGCGCTGGCGCTGGTCGTCGCCAGCTTCCCGCTGTTGAAGCACCTCCACTTCTGGGCGATCGCCGCCATGGTCGTGGTGACGCTGGGGGCCACGGCCCTGGGACACGTGGCCGGCCGGCCCCGGCCTGGGGACCGCACGGCGCTGGCCATCTCCGCCGTCTTCGGCAACCCCGCGTTCGCCTTCTGCCTGGGCGGCAGCACCTATCCCATGAAGAGCCTGCTGGGCGTCATGGGGCTGTACCTCTTGATCCGCACCGTGGCCATGATGCCGTACCTGGTCTGGAACCAGCGCCACCAGGCGTCCGAGCGCGGCGGTGGGCCGTCACTGCCGTCGGGCAGGCGGGCCTCCACGGGCACGTGAGCCCTTCCGTGTCGTGAAGCCGATGCGCGCAACGCACCCCGGTGGGTGATGCCGTGGGGCCCGAGGGCCTCCACCCTTCCTTGCGTCCAGGAGGCCAGGCGCACGGGGGAAGGGCCATGAAGCGCACCGCGGTCACGGCCGTCCATGTCCTGAGCCGGCTCCTCCCGGGCGTCGAGCAGGCGCGGACCTACGAGCGGCGGTGGCTGCGCGCGGACGTCCTGGCCGCGCTCACCGTGGGCGCGATGCTCATCCCCCAGGGCATGGCCTACGCGCAGATCGCCGGCGTGCGCCCCGTGGCGGGGTTGTACGCGGGCGTCTTCGCGATGCTGGCCTACGCGCTGTTCGGTCCGTCGCGCCACCTGCTGCTGGGGCCGGAGGCGGGCGCGGCCATCCTCACCGCGACGGCGCTGGGCCCGCTGGTCGCGGGCGGAGGACCGGAGCGGCTGGCGTCCCTGGCGGCGCTCCTCGCTTTGATGGTGGGCGTCGTGAGCCTGCTGGGCGGGCTGTGCCGCGCGGGGGCGCTGGCGGACTTCCTGTCGCGGCCCATCCTCATCGGCTACATCAACGGCGCGGCGCTCATCATCATCGGCAGCCAGCTGGCCCGGATGTTCGGGCTGGAGCGCAGGTCGAACGCGTTCGCGGGGCAGCTGCACGAGGTGGCGGCGAACGTGGGCCGAACGCACGTGCCCACGCTGCTGTTGGGGCTGGGCATCGTCGCGGCGCTGGTGTCCATGCGCCGCTTCCTGCCGCGCTGGCCCGCGCCGCTGGTGATGGTGGTGCTCACCACGTGGGTGACCTGGGCGTTCCAACTGGAGCACGGCGGCGTGAAGGTGGTGGGGCCCATCGCCGCGGGGGCGCCCGCCTTCGGCCTGCCCTCGTGGCGCTTCGAGGACGTGCGCACGCTCCTTCCGGCGGCCTTCAGCCTCGCGCTGGTGAACTACGCCAGCTCCGTGCTCACGGGCCGCATCTACGCTGACCGCTTCGGCTACCGGCTGGACGCCCATCAGGAGTTCTTCGGCCAGGCGGCGGCCAACCTGCTCAACGGCCTCACGCAGGGCTTCCCCGTGTCGGGCAGCGACTCGCGCACGGCGGTCAACGCGTCCATGAAGGGACGCACGCAGCTCGTCGGCGTGGGCGCGGCTGTCGTGGTGCTGGTGTTCTCGCTGTTCCTCACGCCGCTGCTGGCGAAGCTGCCGGTGGTGACGCTGGGAGCCATCGTCATCGTCGCGGCGGTGTACCTGCTGGAGGTGAAGCCCGTCCTCCGGCTGTGGCGCGTGCGGCCGGTGGAGGCGGTGCTCGCGGTGGTGACGACGCTGGGCGTGCTCTTCCTGGGCATCCTCCAGGGCATCCTCATCGCGGTGGCCCTGTCCCTGGTGGACCTCATCCGCCGCGCGGCGCACCCGCACGACGCCGTGCTGGGCGAGCGCGAGGGCATGCCCGGCTGGCACGACGTGGAG
Source organism: Corallococcus sp. AB032C (assembly GCF_003668935.1). Taxonomy (NCBI): domain Bacteria; kingdom Pseudomonadati; phylum Myxococcota; class Myxococcia; order Myxococcales; family Myxococcaceae; genus Corallococcus; species Corallococcus sp. AB032C. The sequence goes on from NZ_RAWP01000195.1 coordinate 5,750, forward strand.
GGCCACGCGGACGCGGAGACGATTCCCGGCCTCGTCGTCTACCGCTTCGACGCGCCCCTCTTCTTCGCCAACGCCCGCTTCCTGCGCGAACAGGTACGCCAGTTGGTGGCTGACTCGCGCCTCCCGGTGCAGTGGTTCGTGCTGGACGCGTCCTCCGTGTTCGACCTGGACATCACCGCCGCGGAGAGCCTGGAGAAGGTGCGCCACGAGCTCACGGACGAAGGCATCGTCTTCGCCGTGGCCCAGGCGCGCGCGCCGATGCGCCGGACGCTGAAGCGCTCGGGGCTGGCCGCGCGGATTGGCGAGGACCGGCTCTTTCCCACCGTGGGCGCGGCCGTTCGCGCCTACCTCGAATCGCGAGACGACGCGCGGACCGCCGTGGGCGGCGAGCCCGTCTCCTCGCCACAGGTGCACTGACGCCATGACGCCAATCCAATCCAGGGCCCGGGGTGTCACGGTCGCGGGCGCGGCGCTGGGACTGCTGATGTCCGTGACGGCGCTGGCGCAGGACGCGCACTACACCACGCGGCAGTTCGGCAACCGGGCGTGGCTGTTGGGAGGCGCCTTCGTGGGCAACCCGAACGACATCAGCGCCGTCTATTACAACCCCGGCGCCCTCGCGCTCCTGGGCGCGCCGGAGCTGGAGCTGACCGGCAGCGTGTGGGAATACGTGCGCGTGAACGTGAAGGACGGGCAGGGCGTGGGGCAGGACCTGACCGACTCCAACGTGGACGTGCTGCCGTCGTTGATCGCCGGCTCGCTGCGCTTCGGGTTCCTGGGGAAGTCCCGGATGGCCTACTCGTTGCTCACGCGCCAGGGCTTCTCCTACAGCCTGCAGTCGCGAGGCACGCGGCTGGGCACGGACCTGGCTGGCGTGCAGGGCCTGGACATGCTGTCCACGGACGTGCGCCTGGACCAGACCGTGAGTGAGTTCTGGACGGGCCTCTCCTGGGCCTACCCCGTCACGGAGCACCTGGGCCTGGGGCTGACGCCGTTCGTCGCGACCCGGCGTCAGGAGCTGCGCTTCCAGACGCTGGCGCAGGGCTCCGGTGCCGCCGGCCAGCAGCTGCTGGCGACCCTGGGCCGCGACCTGGAGTTCGACCACGTCCGGGTGTTGTTGAAGGTGGGCGCCAGCTACCAGCAAGGCCCCTGGGCCGTGGGGCTCGCCGTGACGACGCCGAGCCTGGCGCTCTGGGGCCGGGGCTCGGTGGGGTACGAGCGCGCCGTCCAATCCCAGGGGGTGGACACGAACGCGCCCGCGCCCGTGTTCAACTTCCAGGAGGACCTGCCGGCGCACTTCCGCAACTCCTGGTCCGCGGCGTTCGGGGTCAGCCGGAGCTTCGGCGAGTCGACCGCGGTGTACGCGTCCCTGGAGGGCTACGCGCGCGTCTCGTCCCTCACCCTGGTGGACGCCGCGCCCATCGTGCCGCGCGGCACCACCGAGTCCATCAACGGCGACTACGCCTTCGCGCTCAAGCCCGTGCTGAACGGGGCGCTGGGCGTGGAGCAGGCGCTGGGGGAGCGGGTGCGGGTGTATCTGAGCGGTCACACGGACTTCAGCGCGTTGGATTCGACGCCGGGGACGAACGCGCTGCTCGGCGGCTGGGACCTGTACCACGTCGCCTCGGGCATCCACTTCTTGCTGGGCCGCTCGCGCTTCACGCTGGGCGGCAACCTGGCGTGGGGAAGCAAGCAGACCGACCGCCTCGCGGAGACGTTCCAGCAACTGGGCCTGTCCGCCCCCATGCGCACCCAGGACGTCCGCTACTTCCAGGCCACGCTGCTGATCGGCGCAAGCTTCTCGTTCAAGGACACGCAGGCCACCAGCGGCAAGGGCAGCGTGGAGGAAGTCCCCAAGGCGGACGCTCCATGACGCGGGAGCACGACGGCCCGGTGGACGAGGCGGCGGCCTCCGCCTTCCTGCTGGACCTGGCGAAGGCGCTGCACCTGGCCTACCAGCCGTCGCTGCTGGTGGAGGCGCGCGTGCGCCAGGCGGCGAAGGCGTGGGGGCTGGGCGTGGAGGTCTTCACGCTCCAGAGCCTGGCGATGACGGAGGTGGTGTCATCGCGGCGCCCGCTCGTGACCTTCGAGAGGCTGCCCTTCAACCCGCACTGGAACCTGGGCCGGGCCGCGGCGCTCCTGCGTCTGGCGGACGCCATCGCCGAAGGTCGCATGCGTCTGCCCGAGGCCCGCGCGGAGCTGGGCCGCATCGTGGCCACGCACGCGCCGTACCCCGGGTGGCTCGTGTTCGGGGCCTACGGCGTCTACGGCGCGGCGGTGGCGGCGCGGGTGGGCGG
>NZ_RAWP01000196.1:0-7915 GCF_003668935.1 Corallococcus sp. AB032C
CCCCGGTGCTCGCGCCCGTGGCCGCGCCGCCCCCGGCCGCCGCTGAAGCGCCCTCCGCGGCGACCGTCCCCGTGACGGCCCCGCCCGCCGCCGCTGAAGCGCCCGCCACCGCGTCCGTGGGCCGCATCAACGCCCCGTCCCAGCAGGCGGCCCGCACGGCGCGCCCGTCGGATTCCGCCTCGCGCCCCACCCAGCGCCGTCCGCAGGTGGTGGTGGAAGAGGTCGAGGACGACGAGGACGAGCCCTCGTCGCGCCGCAAGAGCCCGCCCAAGAGCAACGGCAGCAAGATGCTGTCGATGGTCCTGCTCATCCTCATCCCGCTGTTCGCGGGTGGATACGGCTTCTACTCGGCGCAGGCCAAGAAGCGCAGCCGCGAGCTCAAGAAGAACCTGGACGTCGCCACCGAGCAGCTCAAGCACGACTCGTTCGCCAGCTACAAGAAGGCGTGCGAGGCGGCGGACCTGGCCCTGGAGGTGGACGCCGACTCCACCGCGGCCCACGGTTATCTGGCGTACGCGTACGCCATCCGCTGGGGTGAGCACGGCGGCGGCGACGACGCGCGCCGGCAGGCCGAGGAGCACCTGGCGGCGGCCCAGAAGGGCAAGGAGCTGTCCAGCCACCTCATCGCCGCTCAGGCGCTGATCAAGACGTACAGCGGTGACGGCAAGGGCGCGCTGGCCTCGCTGGAGACGCAGGTCAAGGAGCTCAACGACCAGAACAAGGCGTCCTCGCTCCTGTACCTCACGCTGGGCCTCATCCAGATGAACGCGGGTGACCTGGAGCGCGCGCGTGACAGCCTGGAGCGCGCGCAGGCGCTGGCTCCGGATGATCCGCGCGTCTACGCGGGCCTGGGCGCGGTGTACCGCCGGCTGGGCCAGGACAACACCGCCTGGAAGAACTACGACTTCGCCCTGCGCTACGAGAAGGACCACCCGGAGTCGCTGCTGGGCCGCTCGCTCCTGATGCTGGAGCAGGACGCGCCGAACTACGCGGTGGCCAGCCGGGACATCAAGAAGCTGCTGGAGGCGGAGCCCCCGCCCAGCCCGCGTCAGCTCGCCACCGCGCAGCTCGCGCGCTCGCTGCTCATCGCCCGCGTGGCGCTGGCCATGCCCACGCTCAAGCCGGACCAGCAGCAGCTGCTGACCGAGGCCACGGGCGTGCCGGCGGAGCCCGCCAAGGCGAAGCAGGAGGTCACGAAGGCGGAGGAGACCGGCTTCGCGCTCGACAAGCAGAACCCGGAGCTGAACCTCATCAAGGGCCGCCGCCTGCTGGCGGAGGGCAACTTCGACGCGGCCGCGGAGGAGATCCGCAAGGCCATCCGCGCGGACGGCAGCCGTGCTCAGTTCCACGTCGAGCTGGCCAAGGCCCTCATGGGCAAGCCGGGCGGTGAGAAGGAGGCCTCCGAGGCGCTCGTCACCGCGCTCAAGACGATGGGCGACAGCCCCAAGCTGGTGGTGATGCTGGGCAACGCCTACCGCCGCCAGAACAAGCTGGAGGACGCGCTCGCGCAGTACCAGCGCGCGGTGAAGGACCCCAAGGCGAAGAACCCGGAGGCCCGGCTCGCCATGGGCGCCATCTACCGGGAGCGCTCGGAGTGGGACAAGTCGAAGGAGCAGCTGGAGAAGGCCAGCCAGGAGTTCTTCGGCCAGCCGGACCGCGTCGCCAACGCGCTCACGGAGCTGGGCCGCGTCTACCAGGGCAAGGGCGACGCCGCGAAGGCGGACGAGACCTACCAGCGCGCGCTGCAGGCCGACGAGAACTACTCGGCGGTCTACTACTTCTACGCGCAGCTGCTCTCCAAGGACGCCAAGCAGTCGGGCAAGGTCAAGACGCTGGCGGCTGAGTACGTGCGGCGCGAGCCCAAGGGCGAGTACCTCGCCGACGCACAGCGGCTCGCGGGGAACTGAAGCTCCGCCTCCCGCTGTCCCCCACGCCGCGAGGCCCCCTTCCCGGGCTTCGCGGCGTTTCGTTTTTGACGGGGGGCGACAAGGCAGGCTGATGTGGCGGGGAGCCCCAGCCTTGCCACCCCTCCCGGGTGACGGTATGGGAGGGTCCACCCCACACCCCCTTGACCGGTAGCCGGGAGCGACCGCGGTCCAGGGACTACCTGCTGGAGTCCGCTTGAGCGCGCGTGCCCTGTCCCAGTCGTCCACCGCGTCCGACCTGATCTCCCTCACCAAGCCGAGGCTGTCGTCGCTGGTGCTCATCACCGCGGCGGGCGGCATGTTCATGGCTCCGGGGCACTTCACGCCGGTGCGGACGCTGGTGACGCTGCTGGCGACGGCGGGCACGGTGGGCGCGGCGAACGCGTTCAACTGCTACTGGGAGCGTCACAGCGACCAGTTCATGGCGCGCACGCGCAACCGGCCGCTGCCCGCCGGGCGCATGGACCCCAGCACGGCGCTGTGGTTCGGCCTGTCGCTGGCGGCGGTGTCGCTGCCCGCGCTGGTGCTGGGCGCCAACCTGCTCACCGGCGTGCTGGGGCTCGTCGCGCTGCTCAGCTACGTGCTCGCGTACACGCCGCTCAAGGCCCGCACGTCCGCGGCGATGCTGGTGGGCGCGATTCCCGGCGCGCTGCCGCCGCTCATGGGCTGGACGGCGGTGACGGACCAGGTGGACGCGGGCGGCTTCGCGCTGTTCGCCATCATGTTCCTCTGGCAGATGCCACACTTCATCGCCATCGCGCTGTTCCGCAAGGACGAGTACGCCGCCGCGGGCCTCAAGTCCGTGCCGCTGGAGCGCGGGGACGAGTCCAGCCGCGCGCAGGTGGTGCTCTACCTGGTGGCGCTGGTGCCCATGACGCTGCTGCCGTTCCAGCTGCACATCGCCGGCACCTGGTACCTGGCCGCGGCGGTGGTGCTGGGCCTGGGCTTCCTCGGCCTGGGGGCGTGGGGCTTCTTCAAGCACCTGGGAAAGCCCTGGGCGCGCCAGACGTTCCTGTATTCGCTCGTGTATCTCACCGGCCTGTTCGCCGTGATGGCGCTGGACCGCATCCCCCGCGGCTAGCACCCCCTCGCTGCGTCCGGGTGCGAGGCCGCCTTTCGCATGCCTGACACCTCCGTTCCAACCCCGCCCCCGCCGCTGCTGCGCATCGAGGGGCTCACGCGCCGCTTCGGCGAGCGCACCGCCGTGGACGGGCTGTCGCTGTCCGTGCAGCCGGGCGAAATCCTGGGCCTCCTGGGGCCCAACGGCGCCGGCAAGTCCACCACCTTCCAGCTGCTCGCGGGCCTGCTCTCGCCGGACGCGGGGCAGGTGCACTTCGCCGGCAAGGTGCTGTCCCTGAGCGACCCGGCGCTGCGGCGCCAGATGGGCATCATCTTCCAGAAGAGCAGCCTGGATGACCTGCTCACCGCCCGGGAGAACCTGCTGCTGGGCGCGCGGCTGTACGGCCTCACGGGCGCGGACGCGAAGGCGCGCGTGGAGACGATGCTGTCGCTCATCGGCCTGCAGGACCGGGGCGATGAGAAGGTGGGCACCTGGTCGGGCGGCATGCGTCGACGGCTGGAGCTGGCGCGGGCGCTGGTGCACCAGCCGCGCGTGGTGCTGATGGATGAGCCCACGCAGGGCCTGGACGAGGCGGCCTTCCGCACCTTCTGGACGCACCTCAAGCGGCTGCGCGACGCGCAGGGCGTCACGGTGCTGCTCACCACGCACCGCGCGGATGAAGCGGAAGGGTGCGACCGGCTGGCGGTGCTGGACGCCGGGAAGCTGGTGGCGTGCGACACGCCCCGGGCGCTCGCCTCGCGCATGGGCGGCGACATCCTCACGCTGGAGGGCCCGGAGCCGGAGGCGCTGGCCGCGCAGGTGACGGAGCGGCTGGGGCTCGCGGCGACGGTGGTGGAGGGGCGGGTGCAGGTGGAGGCTTCGCAGGGACACGCGCTGGTGCCGCGGCTGGTGGAGGCCTTCCCTCCGGGACGGTTCGCCTCCGTGTCGCTGCGCCGGCCCACGCTGGCGGACGTGTTCCTCCAGCTCACCGGGAAGGCCCTGGGGGCGGATGCTCCCTCGCCCACGCCCGCGCCGAGGAAACGCCGATGAGCGCCGACATCCCCGTGCCTGTTCCGTCCTCCTCGCTGGACGCGCCCGCCGCGCCGGTCCACCGCCGGGAGCCGGGGACGCTGGCGCTCCAGTGGGCCACCGTGTGGGTGCTGCTCTCGCGCGACGTGGTGCGCTTCTTCCGGCAGCCCAGCCGGGTGGTGGGCGCGCTGGCGCAGCCCATCCTGTTCTGGTTCGTCATCGGCTCCGGCTTCGCGGGTTCGTTCCGCGTGGAGGGCGCGCAGGGGCTGGGCTACCAGCAGTTCTTCTTCCCGGGCGTCGTCACCATGGTGGTGCTCTTCAGCGCCATCTTCGCCACCATCACCGTCATCGAGGACCGCAAGGAGGGCTTCCTCCAGGCGGTGCTGGCGGGGCCGGGCTCGCGGCTGGCGGTGGTGCTGGGCAAGGCGCTGGGGTCGTCCACCATCGCGCTGATGCAGGCGTCGCTGTTCCTGCTCTTCGCGCCGCTGGCGGGCGTGGACGTGGAGGCGGTGGACTACCCGCTGCTCGCGGCGGTGATGGTGCTGTCCGCGCTGGCGCTCACCGGCATGGGCATGGCGCTCGCCTGGTGGGTGAAGTCGAGCGCGGGCTACCACGCGGTGATGAGCCTGGTGATGCTGCCCATGTGGGTGCTCTCCGGCGCCATGTTCCCGGTGAAGGGCGCGGGGCCGGTGCTGTCGTGGGTGATGACGCTCAACCCGATGCGCTTCTCCGTGGAGGGCGTGCGCCGCGCGCTGTACGGAGCGCAGGCGTCGCTGGCGGTGGGCTCGCAGGGTGGTGCGACGGTGGGGTGGGAGGTGCCCGCGCTGCTGGCGTTCGCGGCGGTGTTCGTGGGGCTGGCCGCGTTCAGCGTGAGCCGCCGCGAGTAGCCGCGCCCCGTGTGTCGATGGACTTGCCCGGTGCCTTCCACTACGACGGCGGGCACCGCATCACGAAACATCCTCCAGAGGAGACCGCCTCATGAAGCTGCGTCTGCTTGGCTTGTCGATGGTCGGTGTCGCGGGGCTCCTGGCCCTGCCCGCGTGCAAGAAGGATGAGGCGCCCACGCCCCCCGCCGAGCGTCCGGCGGCTCCCACGCAGCAGGCCGTGCCTCCGGCTCCCACGGCGGGCGCGGGGGCGGGCGAGGCGGCGGCTCCGGCGGCGCCCGCGGGCAACGGCGTGGTGAAGGGCACGGTGTCGTTCACCGGCACGCCTCCGGTGATGGCGGACCTGGCGCCCAGCGTCGACCCCGCGTGTGACGGACGGCCGGAGAAGGAGCAGTCCGTGCTGGTGAAGGATGGCAAGCTCCAGAACGTGCTGGTGCGCGTGAAGGGGCCGGTCGCGGGTGCGCCCGCGGCGCCGTCCACGCCGGTGGAGGTGGACCAGTCGAAGTGCACCTACGTGCCGCGCGTGCAGGGCGCGGTGGCGGGCCAGCAGGTGGTGTTCAAGAACAGCGACGGCACGCTGCACAACGTGCGCGGCGTGGTGGGCACCAAGCCCCTGTTCAACGTGGCGCAGCCGCCCTCCGGAGCGCCGGTGCAGAAGCCGATGCCCTCGGACGCGGAGGTGCTGCGGCTCAAGTGCGACGTGCACCCGTGGATGACGGCCTACGTGGTGAGCAACCCCAACCCGTACTTCACCACCACGGGCGCGGACGGTTCCTTCACGCTGACGGGCCTGCCCGCGGGTACGTACACGCTGGAGGCGTGGCACGAGACGCTGGGCACGAAGACGGCGGAAGTCACCGTGAAGGACGGCGCGCCCGCGGAGGCGACGTTCTCCTTCGCCGCGACGGACGCGCAGGCGAAGCAGTAGTCCCCAAGGGGAGGGGGCTGCTTGAGCGGCCCCTTCACCCGTGGGTGTTCGACACCGGTCCCGGCGGCCCGGCCTTGCGCACCGTGAAGCCCACGCGCGCGCCGCCGGCGGGCCGGTTCTCCGCGAACGTCTCACCGCCGTGGGCCTTGGCGATGCGCTGCACCAGCGCGAGCCCCAGCCCCAGCGAGCCGGCCTCGCGCGCCTCGCCGCCCCGGTCCTTCCGGTAGAACGGCTGGAAGATGCGCTGCTCCTCGCCGGGCAGCAGGCCCGGGCCCCGGTCCTCCACGCTGAAGGACAGGTGCTCCTGGCCGTGCTCCTGGATGCGCAGCGCCTCCACGCCCACGCCGTGCTTGCGCGCGTTGTCGAGCAGGTTCACCAACGCCCGGCCCAGCAGCGTCGCGTCCGCCATCAGCGACACGTCGTCCGTCTCCGGCTGGAGCAGCGTCGCGGACAGCCCCACGCGCTCCAGCGCCTGCGCCGCGAGCACCCCCGCCTCCAGCACCTTGGGCGTGAGCTGCCCGAAGTCCAGGCGGGAGCTGGCGAGCAGCTCGCCCACCAGCGCGTCCAGCTCCACCACCTCGCGGTCCACCTGGTCCAACGTGCGCGGGTTGCCGCCGCCGTCGCGCAGCAGCTCCGTCAGCACCCGCAGCCGCGCCAGCGGCGTGCGCAGCTCGTGCGACACCGCCGCCAGCAGCTCGCGTTGGTCCGCCATCTGCTTCTCGATGCGCGCCGCCATGTCGTTGAAGGACTCGGCGAGCACCGCGAACTCGCCGGTGGTGTGGCGGTCCAGGCTCGCCCGAGCGCCCAGCCGGCCCTCGCCCAGCTCCTGCGTGGCCTTCACCAGCGTGTCCACCGGCCGCGCCAGCCGGAACGAGATGCCGCCCGCCGCCGTCCACAGCACCAGCACCGCGATGCCCAGCGGCAGCACTGCGCGCCAGGGGCCCCGCGAACGGGTCTGCAGGTAGCAGGCCTGCAACGAGCCCAGCTGCGTGTCCTGCCGCATCACCGGGAGGGTCGCGTCCGGCTTCGAGCACGGGGCGCCGCCCCGGGCCACCACCGCGCCGGACAGGTCCGTCAGCACCACGTCCACGTCCAGGTCGTCGGAGATGCTCCGCATCAGGGCGTCGCGCTCGGCGGGCGCGTCCCACACCTCCGCGAACTGGTGTCCCACGAACGCGCGGATGCGGTCCGTCTCCTGCCGCCAGCTGTTGCCGCCCGTCAGGTTCATCACCCACGACACCACGAGCACCGTCACCAGGATGGTGAGCCCGAACATGACGAACAGCCGCCGCCGCAGCCGCGCCTGCACGTAGGAGCCCAGCCGGCCCAGGTGGAACATGCGCCGGCGGCGGGCATGGGCCTGGGCGTGGCGGCCGAACCTCCGGTGCAGCTCCGGCCCGCAGTCCTCCCGCTTGGGAGGCCAGTGGTGGTGACCCCAGCCCATCAGGCGCCCTCCTTGGCGAAGACGTAGCCCACGCCGCGCACCGTCTTGATGAGGCGCGTGCCCACGTCCCCCAGCTTCTGGCGCAGGTGGGAGATGTGCACGTCCACCGTGCGCTCGCTCACCACCGTGTCGCTGCGGCCCGCCTCGCCCAGCAGCGCGTCGCGGGGAATCACCCGGCCCGCCCGCCGCACCAGCGCGAGCAGCAGGTCGAACTCCAGGCCCGTCAGCTCCACCGCGCGCCCCTCCACCTTCACCTCGCGCCCGGACACGTCGATGGAGACCCCGCTCGACTCGAGCCGGTCCGCCACCGCCGCCGGCTGCGCCCGCCGCAGCACCGCGCGCAGGCGGGCGAGCAGCTCGCGCGGGCCGAAGGGCTTGGGCAGGTAGTCGTCCGCACCCAGCTCCAGCCCCACCACGCGGTCCGTCTCGTCGCCCTTGGCGGTGAGCATCAGCACCGGGATGCGGCTCTTCGCCCGGATGCGCTTGCACACCTCCAGGCCGTCCATGCCCGGCATCATCACGTCCAGGAGCACGGCGTCGTAGGCGTTGGCCTCCAGCGCCGCCAGCCCGCGGCCACCGTCGGCCGCGTGGCTGACGGTGATGCCGCTGTCTCTTACACACATCTCCGAGCCCACGAGACGCTCA
>NZ_RAWP01000197.1:0-7936 GCF_003668935.1 Corallococcus sp. AB032C
GGGCAGGGGCGGGCGAGGCTTCCATGAGGGACACTCCCGGAGCGGGCGCCGGGGACGTCGCGTAGGCCGGCGTCTCCAGCGGAGGCAGGATGGCCGGGTCCTCCATGACGGGAAGGCCCGGAGCGGCGTCCCGGCGAGACGGACCGGAGGCCTGCGCGGGAGCATCCATCAAGGGCAGGCCGGAAGTGGCCTGCGGTGCATCCCAGTGCTCGGCGGCCGACGGTCCGGAGGCGGGCTCCCGGCGGGGAAGAGCGGACGAAGCTGGCTGAGAGGCCCCATGGGGCAGACCGGAGGCCTGCGCGGGCGCATCCATGCGGGGCAGGCCGGGAGAACCCTGCGCGTTGCCACGAGGCTGGCCGGAGGCGGCCTGAGCCTGCGCGGGCGCGTCCATGCGGGGCAGGCCGGGAGAACCCTGCGCGTTGCCACGCGGCTGGCCGGAGGCGGCCTGGGGGCGCGAAACGTGCGGCTCCGTGCCGTAGGCCGGCGTGAGCGCTGAGCCCGGGCGGGGCTCCGTGGAGGACACCGGAGGCTGCGCGGCGCGAGGCACGGCGACGCCAGGATTCTGGAAGCCCGGCTCCGACAGGGCCGCGGTGGGCGCGGCGCGCGAAGGCACGGCGGCCATCGGTGCCACGCCTGGAGGCGGCGCGGCGGGACGCGGAGGCTGCACGGCGCCAGCGGGCGCGTTCCCCACGGGAGGCGTGGCGCGAGGAGGCATGGGAGCCGCAGCCCGGGGAGCTTGCTGCGCGGGAGCCCGGACCGCCTGACCCTCCGCGTGCTGCGCGGGAGCGCGATCGGCCTGGGCAGGGCGCGCGGCCGGAGCCGCCGCGCGAATCGTCGCATCCGCTTGGGACGCATCCGCCTGGGGCGCGGCAGGGCGCGCGGCCGGAGCCGCCGCGCGAATCGTCGCATCCGCCTGGGGCGCGGCAGGACGCGCGGTCGGAGCCGCCGCGCGAATCGTCGCATCCGCTTGGGACGCGGGGGCCGGCGCGGGGCGAGCCGCGGGCCCTGGATTGGGCGCACGCACGGGCCCATCCATCGGCGGCACGGCGGCGCGAGGCGCGGCGGCCGGAGCCTGCGCGGGCGGGCGGGGCGCTGCTGCGCGCGGCGCGGCGGACGGCACCGGCGCCATTCCCGGACGAACCGACGGCGTCATGCCCGGCGGGGTGACAGGGCCGCGAGGCGCCTCCAGCGCGAAGGCCGGCGTGCCGCGCAGCGTCTCCGGCTCCAGCGGTTCGCTGTTCAGCGTGATGGGGTCGTCGCCGCCGGCGTCCTGGGCCATGCGGTCCCCGGCCTTGCGGCGATCGATGTGGATGTCGCGGTCGAGCAGGCTCGGGAGGGGGGCCACCGCGGGTGGGCGCGCGGCATTGGCGGCGCAAGCGGGGCAATCTCCGACCGGCGGCAGCGAGGCGCCGCACTTCAGGCACTTGGACAACGCATCCTCCCAGTGACGCGGACAACCGTCGCCATGAAAGGCCGCATTCAGGCCTGTAGCAAGAAAAGGACAAGCCCCCGCCGGTCCCTCGCCCGAGGAACCGTCAGGGGCTCGTCAACGCCATGCAACCCGCCCCGGAGGACGGTGCGTATGGGCGCCTCACGCTAGGCGTGGACGCGGCGCCGTCCCGCTGCTCCCACCAGGAGAAGCACGATGATCGATCCCACGACCGACATGATGATGCCGGAGGCATGCAGGTCGAACAGCCGACCGTTGCGCTCGAAGAGCGAGCCGATGAGGCCGCCCAACAGCGAACCCACCATGCCCAGCAGCGTCGTGGCCACCAGCCCCATGCTCTGCTTGCCCGGCAGGATGGCCCGGGCGATGAGTCCCGCGATGAGGCCAATGATGATGAATGCGATGATCCCCATGAGAGTCTCTCCCGTGTGAGGGACCCGCGAGGTCCCGAATGGCAGAAACGTAGGAATCACCACACGAATCCGTGACCTGGGATGCAGGGAGGGGCTGTCTGCTCGACTGCTAACCGAGCGACCCGTCCAGGTGCTGCATCACCGCGAGCGCCGCGAGCGCCGCCGTCTCCGTACGCAGGATGCGCGAGCCCAGCGTCACCGGTCGCGCGCCCAGCCCCCGCAGGCCCTCCACCTCCTCGCGCGCGAGCCCGCCCTCGGGACCAATCACCACCGCCACTGGCGTCCCCGCGGCCACGCTCCGGAACGCCTCGCCCAGCGGCACCGCGGACTCCTCTTCGTCCAGCACCAGCAGCAGCGTGCCCGGCGTCAGGGCACGCGCCGCGTCCAGCAGCGGACGGGGCGGATGCACCACCGGCACATCATCGCGCCGGCACTGGCGCGCGGCCTCCTCGACAATCTTCGCCCACCGCTGGGTGCGCTCCTCGGCGCGCTTCGGCTCCAGCTTCACCACGCTGCGCGCCGTGGCCACGGGATGGAACGCGGTGGCGCCCAGCTCCGTGCCCTTCTGCAGCACCAGCTCCAGCTTGTCCCCCTTGGGCAGCCCCTGGAGGATGCTCATCTCACGCGCGGGCGGCGTCACCCGAACGGCCCCCAGCACCAGCCGCACGGACTCCGCGTCCAGGCCGGTGACGCGCGCCTCGAAGGCGCGGCCCTTGCCGTCGAACACCTCCAGTGCGTCGCCGTCCTCCAGCCGTAGCACGTGGACGAGGTAGTGGCGGCGCTCGCCTGTGAGCGTCACGTCGGCGGGGGCGGGGTCGGGCAGGGGAACGAAGAGGCGGACCACGGCGGCTTCCTTGAAGGGGAGGGCGCCTGGAGGATAGCCCTCCATGCGTCCAGGGTTCGTCTTTCCTCAACCCGCGAGCGCCCGGCCGTGTCCCGTTCCTGCTATGGCGCGCCCCACGCCCATGGCCACCCTCGTCATCGAGTCCACCCGCTCCGGCTTCGTCGAATCCCTCCACACCGTGTCCGTCGCGGTGGTGAGCGCGGAGGGCACGCGCGTCGCGTACGCGGGCGACCCGGAGCGCGTCACCTTCTGGCGCTCGGCGGCGAAGCCCTTCCAGTCGTTGCCCATGGTCCAGGATGGCGCGGCGGATCGCTACGGCTTCGGCCCGCGCGAGCTGGCGCTCTCCTGCGCGTCCCACTCCAGCGAGCCCGTGCACCGCGCCCTCGCCATGCAGATGCTGAGCGCCTCAGGCTGCGAGGAGCGCCACCTCGCGTGCGGCCCGCACCCGTCGCTGTCGCCCGCGGTCGCGGAGGAGGCCCTCAAGGCGGGCATCGTGCTCACGCCCCGGTGGAACAACTGCTCCGGCAAGCACGCGGGGATGCTCTCGCTGGCGCGGCATCACGGCTGGGACGTCCAAGGCTACGCCAGCGAAGGACACCCGGTGCAGGAGCGCATCCAGGACGAAATCGCCAAGTGGACGGGCCTGCCGAGTGACGCGCTGGTGAAGGCCGTGGATGGCTGCCTCGCCGTCTGCTTCGGCCTGCCGCTCAGCGCCATGGCCACCGCGTGGGCCCGCTTCGGCGTCTCGGAAGCGCCCGCCGCGCGCCGCCTGCGGGAGGCCATGCTCGCGCACCCGGAGCTGGTCGCGGGCAAGGGCCGCGTGTGCACGGACCTGATGACGGCCTTCCAGGGTGAGGCCGTGGTGAAGATTGGCGCGGAGGGCGTCTACTGCGCCGCGCTGCCCCGGGCCCGCCTGGGCGTGGCCATCAAGGTGGAGGACGGCGACGCCCGCTGCGCCGCGCCCGCGCTCCTCGCCGTCCTGCGCCTCATCGCGGAGCAGCAGGGCCTGTCCCTGCCCATGACGGGCCTGGAGCACCACGCGGAGCCGCGCATCCTCAACACCCGGAACGAAGTCGTGGGCTCCCTGCGCGCGGCCGGGACACTCGCGTTCACTTGAGGCCCGCTGTAGCGCGGAAGGTCACACGCGCCGCGCTCCCCGTAACCTGCCCCGCTACAACCGCGCCCGTGTCCCTTGGAACTCCGAGGCCTCAGCGGCAGGCACGCGGACTGCAATGTCCGCCAGGCACACGGCGGGACTCGCGAGGTCCTGACGCCAAGGGGGAAAGCCTCGCGAGTCCAGATGGGGTCGGGTAAGCGAACCACTCTTCGCTGCCCGACCCCCTCTTGTTTCTAGCGCTTCAAGTCGATGCGCACCCACTCGCCCTGCTGCGCGCCCTCCATCACGGTGCACCCCAGGTTGCGGTAGGCGGCCTCCACGTCCACGCGCTGGTGCGCGAGCACGCCGGCCAGCACCAGCCGGTCCTTCGCCTTGGGCACGATGAGGGGCGCCAGCTCGATCAGCGTGTTGGCCAGGATGTTCGCGAGCACCAGGTCGAAGGTGCCCGGCACCTCCGTCAGCTCGCGCCCGGAGATGTCCAGGTCGGGCGTCTGGTTGTCGGTGCAGTTCTCCTGGGCCAGCTCCACGGAGACGGGGTCGTTGTCGGTGCCCACCACGTGGCCCGCGCCCAGCTTCTTCGCCGCGATGGCGAGCACGCCCGTGCCGGTGCCCACGTCCAGCACGCTCGCGCCCGGGTGCGTGGACATGAAGTCATCCACCGCCGCCAGGCACAGCGACGTGGTGGGGTGGTCTCCCGTGCCGAAGGCCATCTTCGGCTCGATGACGAGCTTCACCTTGTCCGCCGGCGCGTTCACCACGTCCCAGGGCGGGCCCACCCACAGGCGGCCCACCTGCACGGACTTGATGAGCGACTTCCACTCGTTGCTCCAGTCCTGCTGGGGCTGCTCGTCCAGGGACAGGCGCGCGTTGGGGTGGCTCTCCGCCACCGCGTCGCGGGCTTCTTCCGCGCTCTCGCGGTCCTCGAAGTAGGCGACGACGATGGACTCGCCCTTCGTGGGGGCGCGCACGCCCGGCATGGTGGGCGTCTCCGTGTCGCGGACCTCCAGGCCCAGGGCGCCGGCCTCATGGAGGAGGTCCTGGAGGATTTCGGAGGCCTCCTCCGCGATATCCACGGTGAGTGACAGGTAGGTCTGGGACATGGCGCCCCTTCTACCGCACCCGGTGCGGCGTGGAAGCGCCGTCGTCGTGACGCTTCCACGCTCGCGATGGGAGGACCTACGGCCCGACGACGGACATGGCCATGCGGTCGAAGTCGATGACCCGGCGGGCCACCTCCTGCACGTCCTCCGCCGTCACCTTCGCCACGTGCTCGGAGTAGTGCAGGAAGTTGTCCAGCCCGATGCCGTAGCAGGTGTCCAGCGCCAGCAACGTCGCGCGGGCGCTGTTTCGCTGCAGGTCGATTTCATACGCCCCGATGATGTGCTGCTTGGCGCGCTCCAGCTCCGCGGCCGGAATCGGCTCGTCGCGGATGCGCTGCAGCTCGCGGCGCATGCCCTCCACCGCCGCCTCCACCTTCTCCGGGCTCGTGCCCATGTAGACGGCGAAGTAGCCGGGATCCAACCCGTCCATGGAGAAGCTGCTCACGCTGTAGGCCATGGAGCGCTTGTCGCGCAGCTCGATGAAGAGCCGCCCGCCCTGGCCGGACAGCACCGTGGACAGCACGTCCAGCACCACCCGCCACGGGTCGCCCAGCCGCGCCGCCTGGAAGCCCATCACCAGGTGCGTCTGCGCGCGCGCGAGCACCTTCTTCTCCGTGCGAGGAGCGGACGGAGGCGCTTCCGGCCGCACCTGCTTCGGGGCCAGCGCGCCGCCGCGCGACCTACCGAAGTACTCGTTCGCCAGCGCCCGCACCTGATCCACGTCCACGTCGCCCACCACGCTGAGCGTCATCTGCGACGGGTCCATGTACGACCGGTGGTACGCGCGCAGCTGCTCGGGCCCCAGGGCCTCCACGGACGCCTTCTCGCCCATCATCGACAGGCGGTACGGGTGCTCCTGGTAGAGCGTGCGCGAGAACAGCTCGAACGCCAGGCCTGACGGCTTGTCCTCGCGGGTGAGGATGTCCTGGAGCAGCAGCGCGCGCTCCCGCGCCACCTCCTCCTCGCGGAAGGCGGGGTTCACCAGCACGTCCGCGAACAGCCGGAAGCCCTGCTCGAAGTAGCGCGACAGGAAGTCCGCCTTCACGCTCACGGAGTTGCGGCCGCCCTGGCCGGTGAGGTTGCCCGCGTACAGGTCCGTCAGGTGGGAGATGTCATCCGCGCTGAGCGTCGTCGTGCCCTTGGTGAGCGCGCGGCTGAGCAGCGTGGTGATGCCGTTGTCCTCGGGCGTCTCGTAGCGCGCGCCGCCGATGAACGCCGCGCGCATGGAGAACAGCGGCACGTGCGGCTCCACGCGGATGATGAGCGTGGCGCCGGAGGGCAGCTTCTCCTGCACCACCTCCGAACGCGCGGACGCGATGGCGCTCCGGGCCGGACGCGGCGGGGCCTCCGGGGGAGGCTGCTTCGCGGTGCGCTCCGGGGGCGTGAGGCCGGGGCTCTTCGCCGCTTCATCCAGCGCGGCGTGCACCAGCGCCTCCGTCAGCTCCGCGGCGGGAGGCACCAGCGCGGTGACGACGGCGTGCTCCAGCCGCAGGTACTTCTGGGCCACGCGGCGCAGGTCCTCCGGCTTCAGGTTGCGGATGTTCTCCAGGTAGCGGGCCTCCGACTCCAGGCCGCCCGGAGACGTCTGGTAAGAGCCCAGGTTGCGCGCGGTGCCCTGCACCGTCTCCTTGCGGTAGACGGACTCCGCCTCCACCACCGACTGGATCGTGCGCAGCTCGTCCTCGGGCACGACCGTGGTGCGCAGCGCCTCCAGCACGCGCGCCGTCTGCGTGAGCGCCTTCAGCGACTGCGCGGGCGGCAGCGTCAGCGACACGGAGAAGATGCCCGGGTCCTTGGGCGTGTACGCGGACGCGTGCACGTCGTTGACCAGGTGCTGGCGGCGCTTCACCTCGCGCACCAGCCACGACGAATTGCCCTGGCCGGCGAGCATCGCCAGCACGTCCAGCGCGGGCACGTCCGGGTGCTCCAGATCCGGGATGGCGAAGGACAGGTGCAGATAGGCCTCCTTCACGTCCTCCGTCTGGATGAGCACGCGGCGGCCCGTGGACGGCGGGTCGCGAGGACGCTCCACCGGGCCCGCGTAGGGACGGCCCCAGTCACCGCCGAAGATCTCCTCCACCCACTGGCGCAGCTCCGCCTCGTTCAGGTCGCCCGCGACGGAGAGCACCAGGTTCCTGGGCGTGTAGTGCCGGTGGTAGAACTCCAGCACCTTCTCGCGGGTGAAGCTGCGCACGCTCTCCTCGGTGCCGATGACCGGCAGCCGGTAGGGGTGCGTCTGGAACGCGGCGGTGAACAGCCCGCGGGACGCGCGGCGCGACGGGGAGTCGTAGCTGCGCTTGATCTCCTCGCATACCACTTCGATTTCGCGCGCCAGTTCCTCCTTGTCGAACGCGGAGCGGCGCACCGCGTCCCCCAGGATGTCCAGGCCCGTGCGGGCGAACTGGCTGGCGATGACGATGTGGTAGACGGTCTGGTCGAAGGACGTCCAGGCGTTGATTTCGCCGCCGTGCGCCTCGATGTCCCGGGCGATTTCACCGGGCCCCCGGCGCTCCGTGCCCTTGAAGAGCATGTGCTCGTGCAAGTGAGCGAGTCCGGCCTGGTCGGGCCTTTCGTCCGCGCTGCCGGCCTTGACCCAGACCTGGAAGGCCGCGACCTTGGCGGCGTGCTGCTCCTCGAAGACGACGGTGAGCCCGTTGGGCAGGGTGTAGCGGATGGCCATAGGAGTGGTCCGAAGCTGTCATCCCCTGCCGAGGAGAGGCAAGGCGAGGTGTGATGTTTGCTCCATTGGCTAACGTCCCGCCCCCTCCACGTCGAGCGGACCGTGCCGTCCGCCTCCCACCAGGCAGGCGAAGCGGCGCGGTGTCCATCGCGTAACTGGTGGAAACCCCCCGTGGCCGGTAAATTGGGACGCGCACATGCCGTCTCCCCCGGACGAGGCGGATCCGCTCGCGGACCTGAAGGAATTGTTGGATGACGGCGACGCCCTGGTGGCGGCGCCCGCTCCGGCGCCCCCCAGGCCACTCGCGGTTCCCAGGCCTCCCCCCTCCGCGC
>NZ_RAWP01000198.1:0-7897 GCF_003668935.1 Corallococcus sp. AB032C
GGGCGGGGAGGTGCGGGTGGAGCTGCGCGGGGAGTCGAACCCGTATCCGGACTGCCCCACGCCGGTGGCCTGCCACACCTCCACGTTCGACGTGGCGACGGAGAAGTGCGTGGAGGCCGAGGATCCGGACGGCACGGCCTGCGACCCGGGCAACGCGTGCATCCAGGGCGCCACGTGCACGGCGGGGCGGTGCAAGGGCCCGGAGCGCGTCTGCGACGACGGCAACGCGTGCACCACGGACGTGTGCAACCCGCTGGACGGCTGCACGTCGGTGCCGGCGCCGCCGTGTCCGGGGGACGGGAAGTGCCAGGTGGGCGCGTGCGACCCGAAGGTGGGGTGCACGCTGGCGAAGGCGCCGGACGGGACGTTCTGCGGCCCGGAGCGCGGCTGTGACGCGGCGGACGTGTGCCTGGACGGGACGTGTCAGCGCCGCGATCCGCCGGACAACTTCACCTGCGCGCCGGCCAGCCCCTGCCAGGGACCGGGCAAGTGCAAGGGCTCCGTCTGCGAGCGCCCCGCCGCGACGGCGCTGACGCCGGACTGGACCTACGACGCGGCCTCCAACGGTGAGGCGCTGCACGACCTGTTGGTGGGGCCCACGGGGGACGTGACGCTGGTGGGCTTCTTCGTGCCGGCGCTCCTGGACGCGGCGGGCCCGGTGCCGGTGCGCGCGAGCACGTCCGGGCGCCGGTGCATGCTGTGGAACGACCGGCTGTTGTGCATGGACCTGCCGCTGTCCGGACAGGTGTCGCTGTTGGACAGGGTGACGGGCGCGCCGCGGTGGACGTTCGACCTGACGACGGCGCGGCCGGACTTCACGCAGGGGCTGACGACGGTGTTCATGGCGCGGCTGGGGGTGATGCAGCCGGACCGGCTGGCGGCGCTCTTCGAGGCGTACCCGGCGGGCACGTCGCGGAACACGCTGTGCCGGCAGTACTTCCTGGTGGTGTTGGATGCCTTTGGCGGGATGGTGTCCGCGCAGGCGTTGCAGGATCCGCTGCTCGCGGAGTGCAACCATCCGCACCCGTACGGCGTGGCGTCCGACGCGGCGGGCGATGTGTATGTGGCGTTCGGGCCCACGCAGAACGTGGGGGCGCCGCTGTATCCGGGAGCGCCGACGTTGGTGATGGCGTTCTCGCAGGACGGGGTGCCGCGCTGGCGGAAGACAGAGGCCTTCGCCGCGGGGGAGCTGGCCATCGTGAACGGGCTCCTGCTCAACGAGCGCTCCACGCAGGCGCTGAGCACGCGGGACGGGCAGGCGGTGGGTTCACAGACGTTCCCCCGGGGGCTGGGCCGCGCGCTGGCGACCTCCGCGCACGTGATTCCCTCGCCCTCCGAGGACGACACCGTGGGCGAGTGGACGCTGGAGGGCTACGCGTTGCCGAATCTCACGCCGTCCTGGACGCACGGGTTCCAGGGGTGGCCGGGGCCGGTGGCGCCGGAGGTGCGGCTGGCGAGCTGGACGACCTGGCCGGGCCAGCCGCCGGAGACGGTGGTGGTGGGCACGGGCATGAACGCGACGGGGCCGGTGCTGTTCGCGGTGAGCGCGAAGGACGGCAGCGAGGTGTTCCAGTGCCCGGTGTCGAACGCGGCGACGCCCGCGCAGTTCCTGGAGCTGGGGCCGGACAGCCTCGTGATGATGGACGGGGCCACGACGTGCGGCGAGTGCGATCCCCCGTATGCCTATAGCCAATCGCGCTTCCGGCGCTTCCCGATTCCCGGCCTGAAGCCCGCGGAGGAACCCTGGCCCGGAACGTTCGGCGGGCCAGGGCACGACCATCACGAGGACCCGGTGCGCGGGCGCTGAGTCCTACCTCTTCGGAGGGAGTGGCGTGCGTGCACCCATGTCGGAGGTGGATGCTATCCCCCTGCTTGTGATTGCAGGGGGGAGGCGGCATGGGCGGTTCGGATGATGAAACGTTGGCGGGTTTCGACCATCAGCGCGCGGAAGTGGTGCTGGGGCTGGTGGGAGCGGTGGGGACGGATCTCCAGCGAATTGAATCCTTCCTGACCGAAGGGCTCCAGCGCTTCAACTACGAGCCCCAGGTCATCAAGGTGACCCGCTTGCTGGAGACGCTCGAATCGTCGGCCATGGGTTTCACGTTGGCGGACGCACCCGAACACGAGCGCATCGCCAGTCACATCGAAGCCGGAAACGAATTGCGGCGCCGTTCAAGACGCAATGACATCTTCGCGCTCTACGCCGCGCAGCAGATCGCGGAGTTCCGGGTGCGTCCCGGGAAGGAAGATCGTTTTCCGCGGTCAGAGGCCGTTCACCTCGTGCACTCGCTGAAACATCCAGAGGAGGTGCGGACCCTTCGGCGCATCTACGGCTCCGGATTCTTCCTGATGGGAGTGTATTCGCCGGAGCCGCTGCGCCTGCGCAACCTGGCGGACCGTCACCTGATTTCAGAGGAGAAAGCCCGCGAACTCATCCGGAAGGACGAGAACGAGAAGGAAGGGCATGGCCAGCATGCGCGTGACACCTTCGAGTTGTCCGACGTCTTCATCCCCATGACGGGCAACGAGGACGAATCCCGCAGCCAGGTGTTTCGCTTCCTGGACCTCGTCTTCGGTTCGCCCTGGACGACGCCCACCCAGGAAGAGCACGCCATGTTCATGGCCTTCGCCGCCGCGCAGCGCTCCGGCAGCCTGGCGCGCCAGGTGGGAGCCGTCGTCACCAGCCAGACCGGAGACATCATCGCCACGGGTGCGAACGACGCCCCTCAGTACAGCGGCGGTCAGTACTGGCCGGGCCTTCACGACCAGCGGGACAGCGCACGGGGTGTGGATTCCAACGACGTCCTCAAGCGCAAGCTTGTCGTGGGCATCATGCGCAAGGTGAAGAGGCACTTCGGCCAGCATTCCGAAGCGGAGCATGGCGACGATGCTCTCTATGCGGAGGGCCGGGAGCTCTTCGCGGACACAGGCTTGCTGGACATCACCGAGTACAGCCGGGAGGTCCATGCCGAGATGGCGGCGCTGTCCGCCTGCGCTCGGATGGGAGCTTCCACGCGGGGGGCTCACCTCTACGCGACGACCTTCCCTTGTCACAACTGCGCCAAGCACATCGTGGCCGCGGGAATCGAGCGGGTGTACTTCGTCGAGCCCTATCCGAAGAGCCACGCCCTCCGGCTGCACGATGATTCCATCGCGTTGATGGACGGCCAGGATGTCAAGGGGCGGGTTGCCTTTGTCCCGTTCATGGGCGTGGGACCGCGCCGGTTCTTCGACCTGTTCTCGATGCAACTGAGTTCCGGACGGCCCGTGAAGCGGAAGAACAAGGAGGGCCGCAAGATCGAATGGGCGAGCACGAAGGTTTCGCCGCGCATGCCCCTGCTTCCCTATGCTTATGTTCAGCTCGAGCGCCTCGCGGCGGACGAGTTGCTCCAGGTCATCCAGCGGACGCAGCGGGAGCCAGAGGGTTCCGGAGGAGAGGGTTGAATGGCTTTCACCAGGCGGTTGGATACGGAAGAGGCCCGGAAGTTCTGGGAGTCCTTGGAGCGCAACCATCGCGTCGTGGCGAAGTGGCCGGACTGGATGCGTCGCGGCTCCGTGGGCGAGACGCTGTCGCGGGAATGGGTGGAGCTGCCGACGACCCTGATTCCTCCCGATGAGGAATCTCCTCCCGGACAACCCTGAGCTGTCACGAGCCACCGCGCGGAAGGCGGACCGCCTCTTCCGCGCGGGCGCTGAGTCCTCAACTCACGGCGTGAGCGCGGTCCAGTCGCTGTTGGGCACGGCGACCGAGAAGTTGTACGTGCCGTTGGTCCAGCACAGGCCGTAGGGCCCCAGCTGGGTGCTGTTGCTGGTGGTGAGCGCGGGCCAGGCGCTCACGGTGTAGATCTGGATGCCAGAGGCGCGCACGCGCGGGAACGCGGGGCAGCGCTGGGCCACGTCCATCAGGTAGTGCGACTCCCACATCGTCCAGCCCGTGGCGAAGCCGGAGTTGCCGCAGATGGGCGTCAGCTTCTCCTCCCAGAGCCCCAGGGTGAAGTTGTAGAGCAGGCCGTGCGCGCAGCCGCTGCCGTCCTTGTAGGCCTCCGTGAAGTAGCGCTCCTCGCCGTCCAGCACGCGCACGTACTTGCCCTTCCACGTCGCGTCCATGCCCTCGAAGGTCTGCCAGCCGGTGGCGCCGTCGAAGCCACAGTGGTCCCAGAAGCCGTGCGCGTGCGCCGTCGTCGCCATGCCCGAATAGCGCCAGTGCGCCGTCACTGTCTCCACGCACACGTTGCCCGCCGGCATGTGCGTGGGCGCATAGATGGTTGTTCCAATCGCGTTGTCCGGGATGACCAGGTCCGTCTGCGCGTCATTGGCCGCGAAGATGCCCTGGCCCTGCGTCACCCAGAAGCCCCGGTCCCCGGAGCCCGGGAAGATGTCCGGGATGGGAACGCGCGGACGGGGACGGCTGGAGCGCTCCGGCAGCCGCGCCGCCACGCCCTTCAACACCTCGTTCGCCTGTGGCTGGGTGTTGGGAATCGCCCGGCCGTGCACCGACTCGTCGAAGGGCTCCGGCGCCGCCGTCAGCTCCTGACCCTCCGGCACCGGCACGCCGTATGGCAGACGGGCGGTCGCGTCCTCCGCCAGCACCGGCGCGCCCACGAGCCCCACCACCACCGTCACGGCCTTCCACGACGTTCCACGCATGCGTTGTCCCTCTCCAGCTGGAGTTGAGAGGGATTAAAACAGCTTAAGCAGTAAGAATAGCAATAGCTGATTACCGTAGAGTCAGGTCCAGGATACGTCCCTCGCGCAATGTTCCATCCGCGTCACGCGTGAGGGGCAGGCCCACCGCGATGACGTCCCCGGGCCGGGTGCGTGTGAGCCACCCCAGCCAGGCGCAGAGCGCGGCATCCAGCTGGTCGTGCGTGCACGTTCCTGAGTTCCCGAAGCGCAGGCCGGAGGACTCCATCAGGGCCTGTCTCCGGGCGCGTCCCTCCGGCGTGGCTTTTGCCCCCAACTTCTCCACAGCCAGCGTGCGCGGGCGAAGGGGTCCGTCAGGTCCCAGCCCACGAAGAGGCGCGCGTCCGTCATCGCGTGTCTTCCTGCTGCGGGATTGCGCACCGGACGTTAAGAGGGGCCGCCTTCACTTCCACCCAAGGTGACACGCACATGCACTACCGTCCGCTGGGCCGCACCGGCCTGTTTGTCTCTGAACTGTGTTTCGGCGCCATGACCTTCGGTGGCGAGGGCTACTGGAAGAACATCGGGCAGCAGGGCCAGTCGGAGGCCGACGCGCTGGTGGGCCGGTGCCTGGACGCGGGCATCAACTTCTTCGACACCGCGAACGTGTATTCGTACGGGCAGTCGGAGGAGCTGCTCGGCAAGGCGTTGGCGGAGAAGCGTTCGCAGGTGGTGCTGGCCACCAAGGTGCGCGGCCGCATGGGCCCGGGCCAGAATGAGACGGGCCTGTCCCGCTACCACATCTTCGACTCCGTGCACGCGAGCCTGAAGCGCCTGGGCACGGACCACATCGACCTCTTGCAGATCCACGGCTACGACGTGGCCACGCCGCTGGAGGAGACGCTGCGCGCGCTGGACGACCTCGTGAGCCAGGGCAAGGTGCGCTACCTGGGCGCGTCCAACCTGGCCGCGTGGCAGCTGATGAAGGCGCTGGGCCTGAGCGACCACCGCGGCCTGTCCCGCTTCGAATCGCTGCAGGCCTACTACTCCATCGCCGGCCGCGACCTGGAGCGCGAGCTGGTGCCGCTGATGAAGGACCAGCAGGTGGGCCTGATGGTGTGGAGCCCGCTCGCGGGTGGCTTCCTCTCCGGCAAGTACCGCCGCAACGCCGAAGGACCCGAGGGCGCCCGCCGCACCACCTTCGACTTCCCGCCCGTGGACCGCGAGCGCGCGTACAACGCCATCGACGTGATGGATGAGGTCGCGAAGGAGACGGGCACCACCGTGGCCCGCGTGGCGCTCGCGTGGCTGCTGCACCAGCCGCACGTCACCACCGTCATCCTCGGCGCGAAGACGCAGGCCCAACTGGAGGACAACCTGGCCGCGTCCGAGCTGCGCCTCAGCGCCGAGCAACTCGCGAAGCTGGACGCCGTCTCCAAGCTGCCCCCCGAGTACCCGGGCTGGATGGTGGAGCGTCAGAACGCGGACCGCTTCCCGCCGGCCCGCTGAGCGGTTGCTCGCGGAGTCCCACGCATGCGGAGTTTTCCATCATCGCTGGATGGACCCGACCTGACGCGTCTCAACGACGCACCGTGTGAGCGCGGTGCTTTCGTATTTACAGTCCGTGGGGGACGGCAGGCGTGGCGGGACGCGGGTTCCCCTGCGAGTCCTGCGGCGAAAGCGACGCTGGGTGTTTGGGATTGGGACGGGTTCCCGATATCTTGGGGACTGCGAAGCGTTCGGTCACTCGAGCGCATTCCATGGGGCCCACGCGCCTGTCCGACGGCACTCCGGTGTGGTCGGCATCCACGTGGAAGGTAGGACGGTCGCCCGGATGACCTTGGAGGTCCGGTGTGCGGCGTCTCTTTTGCTTCGTGGGGGGCCTGTCCGGGCCCCGGGAACTCCCCGGGGCCCGGCTAACCTTTCCCGGTACCGCTGCTAGTTCGAGGCGTCGAGGCGCGAACCGCCGCTGACGTCCACGTTGGAGTTCTGGGGCCGCTTCGACAGGCGGATGATGCTGCCGCCGGAGGCGTCACCGGAGACGCTGGCGGGGGCATCGGCCTCCACGATGGATCCGCCGCTGGCCTCCACCTTCAGGTCGGTGAGGCCCTGGAGCTTCTGGGCATGCACCTGCGCGCCGCCACTGGCCTCGGCCTCCAGCTGCGTCGCGCGGCCGCTCAGGGTGATTTCAGAGCCGCCGCTGGCCTCGGCCTCCACCTGCTTGGCGTCCACGCCGCGCACGGTGAGGACCGAGCCGCCGCTGGCCTCGGCGTCGAACTCGCCGGACGCGGTGACGTCCGCGTTCATGTGGCTGCCGCCGCTGGCCTCCAGGTGGTCGATGCGGGGCGAGGACACGATGAGCTTCACCTTGCCGTTGAGGCCGCTCCAGCCCTTGCGCTCCACGCGCGTGGTGAGGATGCCGTCCTCCACCTCCAACTGGAGGCGGGAGAGGTTTTCAGGGGAGCCCTCCAGGCGGACGGACTTGGGGCCCACCTTCACCTCCGCGTGCATGCCGTGACCCACGGAGACGCCGTGGAAGTCCTCCACCTGGCGCGTCTCACCGGCGCCCTGGGAGGGCCGGGTCGCGTCCTCCGCGTGGGCGGTGCAGGCGGAGGTGACGAGGCAGCAGGCGGCGAGCAGGGACAGCGAGGACATCCTCATGGGCGGCTCCGGGCGAGGCGCGAGGACGTGGGAGCACGTCCCGGCGGAATGCCTCGGGTACGCCGGACCCCAGCGGGTGATTGCATGGCGTCGCGCGAACCTGTCCGACAGGTTCAGGGATTGGCCAGCATCTCCAGGGGGACCCGGACGGAGGTGACGTCGTCGGGTTTGATCTCCACCAGGAGCTTCAGGGGGCGGCCGGTGCCGTCCATGAGCTTCAGGGTGTGCCTGCCTACCGGGAGGGCGACCTTGTTGAGAGGGGTCTCGCCCAGGGAACGGCCGGCCAGGGACACGCGGGCGGAGGGTTCCGTGACCAGGGTGAGGAAGCCCTGGGGCGCGGCCGCTTCGGTGGCGCCGTCATCCGGGGCGGGGAGGTCGGCATCCGAGTCGTCGACGGGCGCGGCGGTGCGGGACTTGCCGCGGACCGGAGTGGCCGTCGGGTCGCTGGCGTCGCGCTTGCCGGTCTTGCGGACGGGGGTGCGCGTCTTCGCCTTGGGAGCCTGGGCGTCGTCGGTGGCGGTTTCGTTGCTGGGAGGAGGCGGGTCCGAGGGCGCCGTCTCCGTGGGAGTCGCGGGGTCGGCGGGAGGCGTGACCTGGGCGAGCTCGGTGGAGG
>NZ_RAWP01000199.1:0-7565 GCF_003668935.1 Corallococcus sp. AB032C
GCCCTGCCCCCGCCGCCCGCCGCGCCGTCCTACGACATGGGCGGGCTGCCCTCCGCGAGCGAGGACCCCTTCGCCCTGCCGCCCTCGCCCGGCCTGGACTTCTCCGACCTGCCCTCGCCCGCCGCGCCCCAGGCGATGGACTTCTCGGACCTGCCCTCGCCCGCCGCGCCCTCGGCCGTGTCCTTCGACTTCGCGGAGCCACCTGCCCCCGCGTACGGCCAGGACCCCATTCCCACGGATGATCCGTTCGCCGTGGACTTCTCGTCGCCGCCCCCGGCCGCGCCGCCCGCTCCAGACTTCCAGCTGGACTTCGGCGACCCCGCTCCGGCCGCGCCGCCCTCGCGCATCAACCCCGCCACGGACTTCGGTGACGTGGACTTCGGCGACCCCGCGCCCGTCCCGTCCTCCGCGGCCACGGGCCTTCCGGACGCGCTGGAGTTCGACCCCACCGCCGCGCCCGTGGATGACCTGGAAGCGGACCTCTCCGCGCCGCTGCCGCCCCCGCCCGCCGCGGGCCCTGTGGACGGCCTGGAGATGCTCAGCTTCATCGACGACAGCGCCGGCAAGGACGCCGGTGGCCGCGTGCAGGTGAAGCGCTTCCACGTCCGCCGCCGCTCCGGGAAGATGTTCGGCCCGTTCGAGGAGGGCGTCATCGTCAAGATGCTCGAGGACGGCCAGCTCCTCGGCAACGAGGACGTGTCGCCGGACTCGGAGGCGTGGTCCGCCATCGGCACCGTGCCCGTGTTCGCCGCCGCCATCCAGCGGCTGATGGAAGGTCCCGCGAAGGCCGTGCCGCTCGCGGCCACCCCGGGCGCGCCGGCTCCGGAGACGGCGGGTGCCACGGATCCCGCCAACCCCCAGGCCAGCATGGAGCGGCTGCGCCAGCTCTACGAAGGCCGCATGGCCGCGGTGTCCGTCGTGGACCGCAGCGCCTCCGACGCCAAGTGGAAGAAGCGCCTGCCCGCCATCATCGCCGCGGGCGTGGCGGTGGTCGTGCTGGGCACCGGCGCCAGCTTCGAGGCCAGCCGCTACGGCGCCTTCGGCCGCAACAAGTTCTTCCCGTCCCGCGTGTCCGCCGGCTCCGCCGAGGCGAAGCTCGTCGAGGAGGCTCGCAAGGGGCTGCTGGCGGACACGTACGCCAGCTACAAGGAAGCGCGCAAGAAGAGCGCCCAGGTGCTGGCGAAGAACGATTACCCGGAGGTCCGCGCCCTCTGGTGCCAGTCCGTCGCCTACCTGCAGCGCCGCTACGCGGACGGAGAGCGCTCCGACCTCACCGCGTGCGGCAAGCACATGGAGTCCATCGAGCTGCTGGGTGAGAAGAACGTGGAGGTCATCAAGACCACCGCCGGCATCGCGCTCACCCAGCGAAGGGCCGCGGAGGTGCAGGCCCGCCTGCAGGACGCCGCCATCCGCGAGGACAACCAGGGCGACCTGGAGCTCTCCTTCCTCCTGGCGGAGTCCTACGCGCAGCAGAAGGACATCCCCAACGCCGTCGCCACGCTGACCAAGGTGCTGGAGAAGGACCCGAAGTCCGCCAAGGCCCACCACGCGCTGGGCGACCTGTACCAGGCGCAGGGCAAGGCCGACGAGGCCGCCAAGGCCTACGCGGAGGCGCTCGCCGCGGATCCGCAGCACGCCGCCTCCGCGGTGGAGCTGGCCGCGGTGGAGTTGCTGGTGCGCAAGTCGAACATCGAGCAGGGCGCCCAGGCCGTGGAGAGCGCCCTGAAGCTCCAGGACGCGCTGGGGCCCGCCGAGCGCGCCCGCGCCCTCGGCCTCAAGGGCATGGCCCTCTTCCAGCAGTTCAAGCCCAAGGAAGCGGAAGCGGAGCTGAAGGAGGCCCTCAAGGCCAACCCGGACTCCGACTTCATCAAGTCCCAGCTGGCCCAGGTGCTGCGCTCGCAGCGCGACTACGACGGCGCGCTGCCGCTCTACGCCTCGCTCGCGAAGGAGGACAAGGACAACCTGGGGTTCGTGGACGGCCACATCACCGCGCTGGTGATGACGGGCAAGATGCAGGACGCGCTCACCGCCGTGGAGGCCGCCAGCAAGAGCTTCCCCAACGAGGCGCGCATCGCATACCTCTACGGCCGCATCGAGGACGCGCTCGACAAGCCCACGGAGGCGGAAGGCCACTTCAAGCGCGCCAACGCCGCCGACGCGAAGCTGGTGGACGCGGGCCTGTACCTGGGCCGCCTGTATCTCCGGCAGCACCGCAACGCGGACGCGCGCGGCCTGCTGGAGGCCGCCGCTCAGCAGGCGCCGGAGCACGCGGGCGTGCACGCGGGCCTGGGAGAGCTGGCGCTCGCGGAGAACAACAGCCTGCTCGCACAGCAGGAGTTCGACCGCGCCGTGCAGTTGGACCCCAACCTGGCGGACGCCCACCTGGGCCTGTCACGCGTGGCCCTGCTCAATGGTGACGCCACCCGCGCGGAGACGGAGGCCAACCGCGCCCTGGAGCTGGATCCGCACCTGTTGAAGGACGGCCGGCTGCAGCGCGGCCTGGTCCTCTGGCGGCTGCACCGGCTGGACGAGGCCGCCGCGGAGCTGGAGAAGGCCAAGGCGGAGGACCCCCGCTCCATCACCACGCCCATCACCCTGGGCGCGGTGCTCCTGGAGAAGGGCGACCTGGCCAGCGCGGAGAGCAACCTGGGCCTCGCGCTGCGCAACGAGCCGTCCAACCACGAGGCGCTCTACTACCTGGGCCTCGTGCGTGCGAAGCGCTCCGAGTACACCCAGGCGCTCGACAGCATGAAGACCGCCGTGGACCGCGCGCCCAAGCGCCCGGACTACCACTACGCGTACGGCGTCATCCTGCGCGACGCGAAGAAGCTGCCGGACGCCGTCGAGCAGTGGAAGGCCGCCGTGGAGCTGGAGCCCAATTACGCGGACGCGCATGAGGCCCTGGGCCACGCCCACCTGGAGCGCGCCCAGTTCGACGACGCCATCGCCTCCTTCGAGGCGGCGCTCAAGGCGGATCCGCAGCGCACGCGGGTGATGGGCGCCATCGGCGACGTGCTCTTCAACGCCGCCCGCTGGGACGACGCCGTCCGCCGCTACCAGGCGGCGCTCAAGGCGGATCCGAAGCTCACGTACGTCTACTACAAGGTCGCCCGCGCCTTCACGGAGCAGGCCCAGTACGCCAAGGCCATCGATTGGTACAAGAAGGCCACCAGCGTCGAGCCGGACAACGCGCAGTCCTTCTACTACCTGGGCTTCGCCTACAAGGAGCGCAACAAGCGCAAGGACGCCATCACGGCCTTCAAGGAGTACCTGGTGAAGAAGCCGGACGCGGCGGACAAGAAGGACATCGAGGACGAAATCTACGACCTCGAACACTGAGCGGGCCTGGCGGGCGGGCCTTTCGTCCCAGGCCCACCCACCCCTCCGGTAGACCGCCGGCGGGGCCCTTCCGGTCAGCCCCCGGGGCCTGGGGGCGTCCGGCCTTGAGCACCCGGCGCGTGGTGAGCCTTGCCGGCCCACGCCCGGGATGACTACAAGGCGAGCCCCTATGCTGGACCTCCGGAACGTTGCGCAGAACTTCGATGCGGTCGTCGCCCGACTGAAGACGCGGGGCGGCAGCCTGGACCTCGGCCCCTTCCAGACGCTCTTCCTGGAACGCCGCGACCTCTATGTCTCCATGGAGGCGCTGGCCGCGCGCCGCAACGCCGCCAACGAGGACATGAAGCGCAAGGCCAAGGAGGACCCGTCCGCCATGGAGAAGCTGCGCGGCGACCTGCGCGGCGTCTCCCAGGAGATCAAGGAGAAGGAGGCCCGCCTCAAGGAAGTGGAGGAGGAGCTCAACCGCATCCTGCTGGTCATCCCCAACGTGCCCCACGACTCCGTCCCGGTGGGCTCGAGCGCGGACGAGAACGTCCAGGTGAAGACCTGGGGTGAGAAGCCGAACCTGCTCTTCACGCCGAAGCAGCACTTCGAGCTGGGCGAGTCGCTGGGCATGCTCGACTTCGAGCGCGCCGCGAAGGTGTCCGGCAGCCGCTTCACCTTCTACAAGGGCGCCCTGGCGCGGCTGGAGCGCGCGCTCGTCACGTTCATGATCGACGTGCACACGTCCAAGGGCTACACGGAGCTGCTCCCGCCCTACCTCGTGCTGCGCGAGACGATGATGGGCACGGGCCAGCTGCCCAAGTTCGAGGACGACGCCTTCAAGACGTCCGGCGACCCCGAGCGCTTCCTCATCCCCACCGCGGAAGTCCCCGTGACGAACTACCACGCGGACGAAATCCTGGAGGGCGACCAGCTCCCCATCCGCTACTGCGCCTTCAGCCCGTGCTTCCGCGCGGAGGCCGGCGCCGCGGGGCGCGACACGCGCGGCCTCATCCGCCAGCACCAGTTCCACAAGGTGGAGCTGGTGAAGTTCTCCCAGCCGGACAAGAGCCTGGAGGAGTTGGAGGCCATGACGGATGACGCGTGCGACATCCTCCGCCGCCTGGGGCTGCACCACCGCGTGATGCTGCTGTGCACCGGGGACATGGGCTTCGGCGCGCGCAAGACGTACGACATCGAGGTCTGGCTGCCTGGCCAGGGCGCGTACCGGGAGATTTCGTCCTGCTCGGACTGCGGCGACTTCCAGGCCCGCCGCGCGAAGATCCGCTTCCGCCCCCAGAAGGGGGACAAGCCCCAGATGCTGCACACCCTCAACGGCAGCGGGCTGGCCGTGGGGCGCACGAGCATCGCCATCCTGGAGAACTACCAGCGGGAGGACGGAAGCGTCGCCATCCCGGAGGCGTTGGTGCCGTACATGGGCGGGCTGAAGGAATTGCGCCCCCTCTAGTCAGGACGATGGGGCCCCGGACGTAAAAAGGGGCCAACATCTCGCTTGCCACAGGGAAGAAATGATGTAGAAGGGCGGCCCCACGGGCGCGGTTGGCCCGCCGGGAACCGAGCGGCACCTGCTGTGGAGGCGTGGCCGAGCGGTTGAAGGCAGCGGTCTTGAAAACCGCAGAAGGTGAAAGCCTTCCGTAGGTTCGAATCCTACCGCCTCCGATTTTGAGCTTGAGTTTCGTGGTTCTTTGACAGAGAAGAGTTGGAGAGATGGCCGAGAGGCTGAAGGCACAGGTTTGCTAAACCTGCATACTCGCAAGGGTATCGAGGGTTCGAATCCCTCTCTCTCCGCCACTTGATGTAAAGCAGCAGCCGGAAGAAATGCTCCCTTAGCTCAGCTGGATAGAGCGTCGGACTACGAATCCGAAGGCCGGAGGTTCGAATCCTCCAGGGAGCGCCACTTCTTCTCAGGCGCGCATGTAACATGAGTGACGACATCGCTTTCATGCAGCAGGCTTTAGAGCTCGCGCGGGAAGCGGCTTCACTCGGTGAAGTTCCGGTGGGTGCGGTGGCGGTGCTGGACGGAAACGTCGTGGGCACGGGCTACAACCGCCGTGAATGCGACCGAAACCCCTTTGCTCATGCTGAGATGCTCGCGCTGGCAGCCGCAGCGAAAGCTCGCGATGCGTGGCGACTCTCAGGGGTGACCCTCTACGTGACGCTGGAACCGTGTGCCATGTGCGCCGGTGCGCTGGTTCAGTCTCGTGTCACCCGGCTCGTCTTTGGTACAATGGACCCGAAAGCGGGTGCGGTCGGCTCGCTGTACAACCTGGTGGAAGAGCCCCGGCACAACCACCGGCTTCAAGTGACAAGCGGTATCCTGGCGGACGACAGTCGCCAGCTTCTCAAGACGTTCTTCGAGCGCTTGCGCGCGAAGCGACGTGAAAATTGAATACTCTGGAGAGCTGGCCGAGTGGTCGAAGGCACCTGACTCGAAATCAGGCGTACCGGTAACGGTACCGTAGGTTCGAATCCTACGCTCTCCGCTCCATCGTGATTGGAGAGGTGGCCGAGCGGTTGAAGGCACACGCCTGGAACGCGTGCATATCTGAAAGGGTATCGTGGGTTCGAATCCCACCCTCTCCGTTGTTATTTTCTCTGTAGCAGCATCGATTTTGTGGTCGGGACAACGTGGGGGCGCGAACCCCGCCAGGTCCGGAAGGAAGCAACGGTAGCGTACTTCCGCGTGTGTCCCGGCCGTTCTGTCTCACCTGAAGCGCCGACATCCCTCCGGGGATGCCGGCGCTTCGGCTTTGCGGGCTTGCTCTCCCCTGCCCGGCTGCCGCCGCGTCTCAGTCGCGGACGAGGATGGTTTCGCGCCCCACCTCGCGGACGACGCGGAAGCCGGCGGCCTGGAGCTCCGGCAGGGCCCGGCCCTCGAAGGTGACGGCGCGGTTGAAGGCCCGGTCGTGGATGGAGGCCTGGAAGGCCGCGTCCCGGGGCCAGTCGCAGGTGCGCCAGGGGATGTTCTTGCCGATGTAGAAGAAGCCCCCGGAGCCCCACAGCCCTTCGTTGACGATGAGCAGCCCCGTCGCGTCCCCCCGCGTGGCTCGGGCAATGGCGCGGAACTGGTCCGCTCGCAGGTCGTTGGACGGGAAGCCGCGGCCATGCACGAAGCCCAGGGCCAGCGCGAGCACCGCCGCCCCACTCCTCAGGCCCTGCCGGGAGAGCGTGGAGAAGTACGCGGCCAGCTGGGCGGCAGCCGCGAGCAGCGCCACCACCAGCCCCGGGTAGAGGAAGCGCTCCTCCTTGTGGGGCGTGGCCAGGAGGACGGCGGTGTAGACGGCCGCGCAGGTGAGCGGCAGGGACAGCGCGCGAAAGCGCACCAGGGGGGCCAGCGACAAGGGCACGGCGGCCCAGGCCCAGAGGGGTACGGCCTGGAGCAGCGGCCCCCAATAGAAGTCCGGCGGTGAAGCCCCGAACGCGGCGGCGGCCTTCCCGGAGAGGAGGTTGTAGTCCACGTAGGCCCGGAACGAGTGGAAGGGCGTGCCCCAGGTGCCCCAGTCGAGCAGGCCCAGGCCCACCGCCACCGCCGCGCCGCCCACGCAGGTGAAGGCGAGCAGGCGCCACCTCCGGGCGACGACCAGCCACAGGAGCGCGGCGAGCACGAAGAGGGCGGACGGGTAGCGCGTCACCACGGCGAGCCCCAGGGCCATGCCGCCCAGGAGCCCCGCCCGGCGCACGCGTGCGTCCGCGCCGGTGTCCGGCCGGTCCAGGGCCTCCATGGCCACGAGGAGGAAGGACGCGGAGAAGGACTCGGACAGGGTGCGTCCGGCGAAGAGGAGCACCGGCGCGCTCAGCCCCACGAGCAGCACCGCGAGCGCCCCACCCCACGGGCCCGCCCGGCGCTCCGTGAAGTGGTAGACGGCCCACAGGCTCCAGGCGTGCAGGGCGAACTGGGGCAGCGCCACCACGCCCCGGTAGACGCGCGGGTCGGTGACGCCGAACCCGTGCGCCACCTTGAGGAAGGCGGCCAGTACGCCGGGAACGGCCCAGTTGCGCAGGCCCTCGCGCCACTCCCAGGCCAGCACGCCGTAGCCGTGCACGCGCCAGTACGCGGGCTCCAGCGCCTGGAAGACCTCGTCCGGGTGGATGCGTCCCAATTCGCTCACCGCGAGGGCGCACGGCACCAGCGCCACCGCGAGGAGCCCCAGCACGCGAAGGCTACCGGGCAGACCCGTCTGGACGACGGGTGTCGGGGGTTCAACCGGAGCCTGGGGGAGGAC
>NZ_RAWP01000019.1:0-119310 GCF_003668935.1 Corallococcus sp. AB032C
CGCCCGAGGGTGCCGAGTGCTTCGCGGAGAGCGCGGTGGGCAAGCCGCTGGACGTGGAGGCCCTGCTGGCGCCTTCACGCGCGAGCATTGCGCCGGCGTCGCCGCTGGCCACCGTGGACATGCAGCACCTCGCCACGCTGCTGCGCCGCCACGCGCGACCGGAGAACAAGCCGCTCGTGGGCCGGGCGCTTCGCGGCGAGCCCCTGGCACCGCGTGGCAGCCAGGACACGTCCCTGCAGCAGCTCATGAGCACCGTGGCCTTCTGCCTTCCCAACGACACGCCGGACGCGGCCATCGTGGAACTGCTGCGCCCGTCCTTCGTCGCGACGGACTGGGGCCAGGGGACGGAGCACCTGGCGGCGGAGGCACTAAAGAAGCTGCACCGGGCCCGCGCACGTAAGGCTGAGCGCGACGCGAAGCGGCTCGCGGCAAACCACGACCTCGTGGCCCTGCTCGGCACGCCCCTGGGGGCACCGACGTCCGCCGAGAAGCTGCCGACCGTGGACGAGGGGCAGGAAACGCCGGAGGCATGGGGCAAGGAACTGCTCACCTACGAGACGCGAGACGGGGAGAAGAAGCTGCGCAACTGCGAGGCCAACCTATCCATGGTGCTGCTGCGCTCGCCCGAGTGGCGGGGCACGCTGCGCTTCAACGAGACCTCGAAGGAAATCGAGTTCGCGGGCAGCCCCCTGCGCGCGGACGTGCGACAGGACGACCTGGACACGGAGATTGCCGTCTGGGTCCAGGGCAGCAGCTACGGGCGCCTGGGCCTGATGCCCCGCCCTGCCCAGGTGCGCGACGTGCTTCGCCAGGTGGCCCACGCAAACGCCTACGACCCGCTCCGCGACTACCTGGAGGGCCTCGCCTGGGATGGGAGGCCGCGCATCGACACCTTCCTGGAGCGCTACCTGGGCGCCACGGGCGACATGACGCACCTACGCACCATCGGCCCCAAGTGGCTCATCAGCGCCGTGGCACGGGCGCTGCGGCCGGGCTGCAAGGTGGACACTGTCCTCATCTTGGAGGGCGCCCAGGGGCTGCGGAAGTCCACGGCCTTCCGCGTGCTGGCGGGTGAGTGGTTCAGCGACGCGACGCTGGACATCGGACACAAGGACTCCGCCGCACTCGCGTCGCAGTTCTGGATCATCGAGCTGGCGGAACTGGACGCCGTCCGGCGCGCGGCGGACGTGCAGGCCCTCAAGGCCTACGTGTCACGCAGCGAGGACACGTATCGGCCGCCCTACGGGCGCGTGACGGTGCGCACTGCGCGGCGGTGCGTCTTCGTTGGCACCACCAACAGCGAGGAGTACCTGCGCAATGACCCGAGCGGTTATCGGCGCTGGTGGCCGGTGCGCTGCACGTCCATCGACATCGAGGCACTGAAGGCAGACCGCGCGCAGCTCTGGGCGGAGGCCGTGGCGCGCTTCCGAACGGGTGAGAAGTGGTGGCTCTCGGAGGAAGAAGTCCCGCGCGCCGAGTCCCAGGCGAAGGAACGCAGCGAGACGCCAAACGATGGGAAGCGGGATGCCATCGTCCAGTGGCTCCTGCGCATGCCGCCTGCTCGGCGCCCAGTGGACGTGCCCCTATTGACGGTGGCGGAGGAGGCGCTGGGCGTCATGAAGGGCAACCTCAACGCGGCCACGGACAGGGAAATTGCTAGCGTCCTGCGTGACCTCGGCTTCCGGAAGCGCATCCAGAGCGTGGCCACCGTGCGACGCCGAGTCTGGGTTGTGCCTGAGGCGCTCCGTACCGCGCCTGAGGAGCGGGGCCCTGCATCTGCCGCACTGGAAGCCCGAGTCTCCCACAATTAGCTCTCCGGCTTCTTGAAGCTGTTGAACTGGACCACGCACGATTGAACTGCAAACCTTCCCAAGAGACAGGCGCCCACACGAGGCTGCATTAGAAGTAACTATGCCGCACCGCCCGCTGGGATAGATAGAGGCATGGCAGGATCCTAGAGCATGCGGGACATTCGATACAGCGGTGGCAACCAGCGAGGCTTAGAATGAGTGAATCGACCACGACACATGCAGGCAGTCCAGAAGAGACCAAGAGATTCCATGGCAACGCGGGTGAATTTCTTGTGCTTGGGGAGCTATTAAAAAGAAAAATAGAGGCATATCTTGCCCTCGGAAAAACACAGCGCGACTGGGACATCGGAGTAATCCTGCACAACCGAAGCGCACCGCTTCGCGTATCAGTAAAATCCGTCGACTGGCCCCAAAAAATTTCCACCCAAATAAGACCTAGCGCCAAATTCGACGTTCTCGTGATTGTTCTTCTGAATGGCGAGAAACCATCAATCTTCCTCGTAATCCCTCAAAGGGACGTATCGAAGCTGCTTGATGAAAAGAAGGTAGACCGACCGGGCGGAACACGAACGATAACCGTTCGAGCCAGCTATCGAGACCCCAGCAGCAAACCAAAGAACGTGGACAAACAATTCACGCAATACGAACACAAATGGGAACATATCGCCGCACACCAGCCAGAAACCACTCAACGCACAACAACCAAATCGCATCCCACCAAGAAAGGAGCTTGAGCCATGAAGGAAAAGACCTACAAAACAGGATTTACCTACACTCAACGCAAATTGCTCGACAAGGCGCTCTCCGAATTTGTGGTCGAACATGCACGCAAATTTGGACTACCCGAAGAAGCAGTCACGCAAGAAATTAGATATTGGCAACAATCAACCTCCCAATGGCGCACAAACCCCACGCAGACCGAAAAAAAGAAGAGCTTCAGACAGTGGGGGGCACGATGCTGGCTCTGCGAGGTCCCGATTGGCGCAATCACAGGTGCTACTTTTCACCATCTGCGGCGAGGGGTTTCCAACCTTCACTCTCCCGAAAACTTAGTCCCCCTTCACCGAGACAAGGAATTTGGCTGCCACGAAAAGCTTCACAATGCTCCGCCAGGCAGTCTCACTGCGGGTTCCCTCAGGGGACGTTGAACCAAGCGGGCAGGCTCCGGCGCTTCTCCCGCATTGGCATAGCCTAAGCTGAGATGGCCTGATTGTTGGCCCCTTTGGCAGCGCGGCTCTCCGTCCCCGAGATTTTCACGTCGCTTGCGATCGGAGCCACAGCCGGAAGTTGCCCCCATTAAATGGGTGGTGAGTCACTCCGCCGAAGAAGTCACACGCCACGCTGTTGAAAGCGGCGTCCTCCGCAGACTGTCTGTCTCCCAGCTGCGGAAGTTCGCCCTCTGCGAGCGCGCGTGGTTCTTCACCAAGGTCCTCCGGCTGCCTGAGCGGCCCCTCAAGGCCCGGGACCTTGGCACCGCAGTTCACGCCCAGTTGGAGCACTACCTACGCACGGGACAGGACGTGCTGGGCCCCTTCGCGGCGTCCGGCAAGCACCTGCTCCCCACGCCAGGGCCCGACCTCCTGGTGGAGGAGCACTTCGGCGAGCCATCCCCGCTCTTCGCGGACGGCATCCCGCTCACTGGCTACATCGACCTCGTCAACCCGCGACGCCTCGCCGAGGGCGTGCTGCGCGTTACGGACCACAAGACAACGAAGTCCATTGCCAGCTACGCCGCCACGCCCGAGCAGCTTGCATCCGCAGCCCATGACGCAGGCATCCAGATGGTGGGCTACGGCTACTGGGCCGTCCTCGCCGCCGAGCGCTTCCCGGGACTGAAGCGGCTGGAGCTGGAGCACCTCTACTTCCAGACCCACGGCGCGAAGCTCGCCCGCTCCGTCGTCGCCACCGTCAGCGTCGAGCACGTCCGCGACGAGTGGCACACGCACGTCGAGCCGCTGGCGCGCCGCATGCGCGACGTCGCGCGGGCCACGTCCCCTAGCCAGGTCAAACCCACCTGGAGCGCCTGCCAGAAGTACGGCGGGTGCTCCTTCCAGGCGCAGTGCCTCAACTCGCAGTCACAAGGAATCAAGCCCATGGCCCTGATGGATCGCATCCTCAAGCCCCAAACTCCTCCCTCGCAGCCCACCACGTTTGCCCCTGTGACGCCGCCACCCGCGCCCGCCCAGGTCGCACCGGAGCTGGAGGCGGTGCTGCCTCCGGACGCCCCCAAGAGCAACCCGGCCCTGGCGTCCGTCGCCGCGCCCGAGCAGCTCATCCAGGCGGCCAGCGACGAGGCCCCGCGCCGCAAACGTCGGACGAAGTCGGAGATGGAGGCCACCCGCGCTGGCGAGCCCACACGTCCCGCCGAGGCCAGCCTGTCCCTGTTCGTGGACTGCGTGCCCAACTGCCCCGTCGAGCCGCTGGCCGGCTACGTCGGCCGCATGGTGGCGAAGATTGAGCAGGAGTGCGGCGTCGTGGACATCCGCGTCGCCCCCAACGACTCACCCCTGGCCTACGGGAAGTGGAAGGGCGTCCTGGCCGCTACCATCCGCGCGGAGCCGCCCGAGTCCGGCACCTACGCCGCCCTGGGCGTGGCCGGCAGCGAGCTGATGCAGGTGACCGTGGAGGCCCTGGAGCCGCTTTGCGGCACGGGGCACTTCGTCCGGGGCGTCCGGTAGCGAGGGCAGCCCGTGAAGCTCCTCCAGCGCCTCGGCGTGCCCCTGCCGCCATCCCTGCCCCCGAGCGACGTGCCTCAGGTAGCCGAGAACTACTCGCGCACGGGCCGCTCACCCGTGGGCTGGTCCTCTGACTTGGCCCGCATCCTCGCCCTGCCCCGCCGCGACCTGGCCGCGTCCTACACGGCAACGGATGTCGAGGCGCTGGAGGCCCAGCTGCGCGCCCCTGCAGGCCCGTGTGGCTGCGCGTCAATGTCCCCTGCCCGTCCGTGCCCCACGCGGCTGCGGCGCGTCCAGGCCCTGGCACTGCTGGAGGCATCCCGCGTGGGCGGGTTGCTGGGGCCCATCGGCACCGGGCACGGCAAGGAGCTGACCACCTTCCTCATGCCCATGGCGATGCCAAGCTGCCGCGTGGCCTGCCTCTTCATCCCCGCCAACCTGCTGCCCCAGTTCACAGCGGAATGGGACTACTACGGCGCGCACTGGCGCCTCCCCAACCTCGCGGGCGGACGCTGGTTCCGTCCGGGCCTGCCGGTGCTGCACGTCATCACCTACAACAAGCTCTCCAGCCAGGAAGCGACGGACCTGCTGGAGCGCATCCGCCCGGACCTCGTCATCCTCAATGAGGCGCACAACCTCAAGGACCCGAAGGCCTCGCGCACCGGGCGCTTCCTCCGCTACTTCGAGAAGCGTCCTGAGACGCGGCTCGTGGCGCTGTCCGGCACGTTCGCGTCCAAGAGCATCAAGGACTACGCGCACCTGTCGCGGCTGGCTCTGCGCGAGGGCTCGCCCCTGCCGCTGGCCCATCACGTCGTGGAGGAATGGGGCACCGCCCTGGACCCGGGCAAGGTGATTGCCCCACCAGGCGCCCTGGAACGACTGTGCAAGCCCGAGGAGCACGTCCGCGAGGGCTTCCGGCGCCGCCGCAACGACACGCGCGGCGTCGTCGCCACGGACGAGAGTGCCCTGGACAAGCCACTCATCATCCGCCCGCGCTACCCGGGTCCGGTGCCCGCCGAGTTGCTGGCGCTCATCGAGCTTGCGCACGGTGGAGAGCGACCTGACGGCGAGCAGTTCCAGGAGCAGCTCCAGGCCATGGCCTGCGCGCGGCAGCTGTCGGCCGGATTCTACCACCGCTGGCGCTACCCCCGGGGCGAGGCACCGGAGCTGATCGAGGAGTGGTTCGCGAAGCGGAAGGCCTGGAACAAGGAGGTCTGGGAGGAGCTGAAGGGCGAGCGGCAAGAGCACGTGGATTCGCCAGGGCTGCTTACCAAGGCCGCCATCCGCGCGCACATGGTGCCGGCCTACGAGGGCGACAAGCCGGTGTGGCAGGCGACGATGTGGACGGATTGGGCGGGGATTCACGACGCGGTGCAGCCCGAGCCCCAAGCCGTGTGGGTGTCAGACTTCCTGGTGCAGGATGCGGCGGAGTGGGCGCGGACCCAGGTGGGAATCATCTGGGTAGAGTTTCCGGAACTGGGGGAGCGCATCGCCCGCGCCGCTGGCGTGCCCTTCTACGGCGGAGGACGGGCCGCGTCCGAAGCCATCCTCCAAGAGTCCGGACAGCGGTCCATCGTCGCGAGCATTAAGGCCCACGCGACGGGGAAGAACCTCCAGCAGTTCTGCCGCAATCTCGTGGCGACCCCGCCGTCAGACGGGGCCCTTTGGGAGCAGCTCCTCGCGCGAACGCATCGCCCTGGGCAGCGGGCGGCTTGCGTCGAAATAGAGGTATGCCTCCATACTTGGGATTACAGCGAAGCTTTCACCACAGCCCTGGAACGAGCCCGCTTCATTCAGCAAACCGACGGACAGCCGCAAAAGCTTCTACTTGCATTCCAAACTTCGCGCGATGTCACCACGTCTTCGATTGATAATCGCGCACTGACGAAACTTCTTCCCCTCCGGCGATGTAGTTTGTGACCCTGTACGTATTCCTTGTCTCGTCCAAAGACTCAATAACAACATCACCGGTCTTTGTCGTAAAAAGGTCAATATCCATCTCAAAAAGAAGATCGCGAATCTCTTGGTCGGGATGCTCGTATTGGTTGTCATAATTTGACGAGCAAATCGCCACCCGCGGCTTCACCGCCTCAAGAAACTCGCGACTTGTAAAGCCGTTGGCAGCACCATGGTGAGCCAGAATCATCACATCCACTTCAGCTCGGACGATATTGCCAAGCATGATTTTGCGTGCAATGGCTGGATCTTCCAAATCGCCAAGACTCAGCACCGCAAACCGCCCTTTTCTGAAAATCTTAGCAGTAGAATTATCGTTCGAACAATCACCTACCTCCCATGGCCATAGCACAACGTCATTCCGCTTCAACGGAGCCGCAGTTTCAAGAGTTGCCATGAACGACGGACTATACTGTGCGACCCGCGCACCGGAAGACTGATAGAATTCAATTATCGCAAACGACCTTTCCGCACTATCCGTATGGGGGACGCAACCTGGAATTTCAATCCGCTTGGGTTTAAGGCTCCTTAGAATAATCTCCAACTCAGAGGGATTGCAATGGTCGCGATCCCAACTCGTTATATGGAGACAATCAATTTCAGCCTTGCCACACACAAACATCTCCGCAAGAACACTAGAGATGCTATCTCTGGTTAGACGAGCCTCAATTAGTGTGAAATATCCATTATAAAAATAACTAAACGACGAACCCTCATTTCCCAGCTGATACGCCCTAAACCGAGTACCCATTGCTACTTGCCTCCCCGATCGCTCGCACTTGAAATCACCTCGTAGTTGCTAAGAATCAATCGAACGAGATTCTGACCAACCCCCCTAAGCCTCCAAGCAAAGACGGTCGCGGCACCCAGAGAGGCGATTGCTGCAATCCAAGCTCGCTGCTCTATGCTCAGAATTCCCGGCCGCATAAATTGTTCACTGGGGAGAACCATGGCTTCACACGCCAACATGGCTGCCGAAATCAGCAGCGCCATAGAACTTCCCCGAAAGAACTGATAATGCGCTTCGGCGGACTCAATCCTTTTTCCAGCCTCATGGTCAGCCAATGCACGTCGTGCCCTATTAAAGAAGAACTGAGCCACCTCAAGTCCTTTTTTACTCCGGTCATCATCCAGCCCGCCGCATCGGAACCACCCAACAGTTAAAGACGACTCCCAGATCTGCGCAACATCGTTTGTTGCAGCTTTAGTGCTCCTGGCAAGCTCGATATACTTTATTCGCTCTGTGTTTGTGAGAAGCTTAGGCCCATTAAAAAGTGATATTTGCGATGGGAATTGACCACCCCAGAACGCTCTCTTCACAAGCGGCTCAACAATCATGTGGGCTAGAGCTTGAACGAGATGCCCAAGCACGAATGCGGCAAGGATGAAAATTACACTGGCAAAAAGCCCTCCTTCGCCAAGGAGACCTGGGAGATCATTGCCAGCAATAGACCACATGAAAAACAAAGCCGTAAGCATGATTGCGCCCGGCAAAACATACATCTGGAAATCAAAGTACGTGAACTTGTCGGCCGTTTCTGAAGCCATCTTAGCTCCGCTTCCAATCCTGAGAGGGGCAATTGGGCCTTGCGAAATTGCCGATTAATTCTTTCTCGCTTCGCGGACGCCCGTTCAATCCGGATGACGCCGAGAAACAAAAAAGGCCCCCAGCCAAATTTGAATTAGCTCCCGCCTACGAGTCACACTGTCCACAATCTTCGAGCCCCCAAGTGCCCACCCGTGTGCGCCAGCATACTCCCAGGCTGGCCGAAGTTTGGCTACTTTAGAACCAATGACTTCATGATGCGGACCAAACTCGCGCGGAGTCACTCATGACCCCGGGGAGTCTGCGCACAAGTTGGACCGGATCACCTCAATAGGTCTGTGGCTGTACTCTAGTCGGAGAATTTGCAACTGCTTCGCCTCACGGCGAATCGCTACAGGCCATCCCACTCCGTGTGTCACTTCTAGAGACTGCCCCCATTTAAGTGGTGGAGACACCCTTCGACGTCCTACCGCAATGGGAGTAACGGGACATGAGCAACGCAGCACTCTCTCGAATCGTCAGCGCCCAGGCGGCGCTCGGCGCGCAGTACCTCAAGGCCGGCCGCTACCGGCTGGAAGTGCAGTCCATCCGAACCAAGGACGGCTTCAAGGGCCTGTCAGCCATCGCTGAGCTGAAGGTGGTGTCCGCCGAGCGAACGCAGCCCGCCAGCGAGCCCAGCCGCATCGGAATGGTGGCCTCCTACGTCGAGAAGCTCTCCGAGGCGAAGAAGAACGGCGGCGGGCGCTTCAAGGCCTTCATCATGGCCCTGACCGGCGCCGAGGAGCAGGAGCTGTCCCTGGAGCAGCTCGCCAAGTTCACGGGCGACAAGCAGGCCGGGGCCTTCCTCCTCATCGACTGCGAGGTCTTCCCCAAGACGCTGCCCGAGCAGGACGGCAAGCCCGGGAAGGTCATCGAGGGCTACCGCTGGAGCACCGTCATCCCCACGGACGACGAGTTGGCCGCCATCGAAGCGAAGCGCGCCGAGGCGAAGCTGCCGGCCCTCGCCGTCGCCCTGGCCTAAGTAGTCCCTTCCCCCAAAGCTGCTGAGCACCTGGCGCGACTCCCCTACCGCCACGGCTGGCCCACGACACGGGCCTCTTCGTGTTGTGCCCACCTCCCTTTTCAGCTTCGACACTGAGACGCACCTGATTCAACCTGGCCTCCTCGCCCCGCCGCTCGTCTGCGCCTCCATCGCGCACGCGGAACCGGACAGCGAGCGCCTCCTCTCCGCAGCCCAGGCACGAGACTGGTTCCGGGATGCCCTCTCCGCCCCAGGCATCCACCTGACGGGCGCCAATCTCGCCTACGACCTGGGCGTCATGTGCGCGCACGACGCGCGGCTCGTAGACGCCGTCTTTGACGCTGCCGAAACCGGACGACTTCACGACATCGCCATCCGCGAGGCGCTCATCGACATCGCCCGAGGGCTGCACGGCGTGGTTCCGGAGACGGGCCGCCAGCTGGGCGACGACGAGGGCGCCCGCTATCCGCTCTCCCTGCTGGTGAAGCGCCATCTGGGCCTCGACATCAGCGCGGAGAAGAAGGCCACGGACGCGTGGCGCCTGCGCTACGCGGAACTCGACGGCGTGCCGCTGGAGCAGTGGCCCGCCGCCGCCGTGGCCTACCCAAAGCGGGACGCCCGCTTCACCCTGGACGTCCACCTCGCCCAAGAGCGCGTCGCGGCCACCGTCCCCAACGGCGGCAACCTTCACGCGGAAGGCGACCAGGTCCGTGCCGCCCTGGCGCTGCACTTCGCTTCCATTTGGGGGCTGCGCACCAACGGTGGGCGCGTCGCGGAGCTTCGGCAGCGAGTGGAGGCGGAGTGGAGCGCCAACCGGACCCGCTTCCTCGCAGCGGGCATCTTCCGGCCCGACGGGTCCAAGGACTCGAAACGTCTCTCCGCGCTCGTCTCCGCCGCCTACAACGGCACTCCGCCCGTCACCTCGCCCTCGGAGCGCTTTCCGGACGGCCAGGTAGCCACCGACAGGGACACGCTCATCGATTCGGGCG
Organism: Corallococcus sp. AB032C; assembly: GCF_003668935.1. NCBI lineage: Bacteria > Pseudomonadati > Myxococcota > Myxococcia > Myxococcales > Myxococcaceae > Corallococcus > Corallococcus sp. AB032C. The sequence continues at coordinate 9,999 of NZ_RAWP01000019.1, forward strand.
ACCCGCTACTGGAGGAACTGGGCAAGGCCGGCAAGGTGGACAAGTACCGCTCCACCTACCTGGGCAAGCTGGAAGCCGGCGTCGCAGTGCCCCTCAACCCGCGCTTCAACGTCCTCGTCTCCACGACGCGCGTCTCTAGCGACTACCAGCAACTCCCCCAGAAAGGCGGCGTCCGCGAGTGCCACGAGGCCCGCCCTGGCTTCGCCTACTGCTCCGTGGACTACGCGGGCCTGGAGCTGCGCACCATGGCTCAGCGGGCCATTTGGGACGTGGGCTGGTCGCGCATGGCGGAGGCGCTGCTGTCCAAGGAAGACGTCCACACGTCCGCCGCTGCGACATTCCTGGGGGAGAGCTACGCCGCCCTGCTGTCGCGTGTGAAGGCGAAGGACGCCACCGCCACGTCCTTCCGCGCGCTGGCCAAGGTCTTCAATTTCGGCAAGGGCGGCGGCATGGGCGCTGGCGCCATGGCCTACCACGCGCGCGCGAAGGACGACGTCCGCTTCTGCCTGTTGGCCAAGGTGGCGGAAACGTGCGGCGTGGAGCGCGTGCCAGTGCGCGTCCAGGGCAAGGTGAAGATGGTCTGCGCCGCGTGCGTGGAAGTCTCCCAGCGCTATGGCGACAGGTGGCTGGACGCATGGCCCGAGCAGCGGGAACTGTTCTCCCGCGCCAGCCGCCTCACCTACGGCGGGCAGCTCGTGGGCGTGCTCATTCCCGGGGCCAACATCCTCCGGGGCGGGTGCGGCTACACGCAGTGGCTCAACACGCCCTTTCAGGCCCTTGGCGCCGTGGGCGCGAAGCTGGCCACCTGGCGCGTCGCCCGCGAGATGTATACGGCCCGGCGCTCCCCTCTCTGGGGCTCCCGGCTCGTCCTCATGGTGCACGACGAGTTGGTGGCGGAGCTACGCGCAGACTGCCCCAACCGGCTGCACGACGCCGCCGAGCGCATGGCGCACCTCATGCGGCAGGCTATGCGTGAGACGACTCCGGATCTCGCCGATGCCATTGAGGCGGAGCCTGCCCTGTCGCGCGTGCTCTCGAAGGACGCAGCCACCGTGCGCGACGCTGCAGGGCGCTTTCTGGTGTGGGAGCCAGAGGCGAGGGGCGCGGCGTAAATCGCCAGCGCGCCCTGCCCCCATTCCAGTGTGGTGAAGACCGAACTCCTCACGGAACGAATCGCACTGTTTCAGGGTGATGCCGCACACGTCGCCCAGGTGCTGGCCCCTGACAGCATCGATGCCATTGTCACGGATCCACCGGCCGGCATCGGGCTCATGGACAAGGAATGGGATAGCGACCGAGGAGGCCGCGCCCCGTGGGTGTCCTGGCTCGCGAGTGTCATGCGGGAAGCCTTCCGCGTCCTCAAACCCGGAGGGCATGCTCTCGTCTGGGCATTGCCGCGCACGTCGCACTGGACAGCAACCGCGCTTGAGGACGCGGGCTTCGAGGTGCGCGACATTCTCATGCACCTCTTCGGCACGGGCCTGCCGAAGTCGCTCGACGTTGCCCAGGCCATCGACAAGCAGAAGGACAACCGTGCCGAGGTGCTCGTCGTCACCCGCTGGATTGCGGAGATGCGGGACAAGGCCGGCCTGACGAATGCGCAAATCGATGCGGCGTTCGGCATGAACGGGATGGCCGGTCACTGGACGAGCCAGGCCGCTCAGCCCTACGTGCCGCACGAACAATACTGGCCGACGCTCCTCAAGCTTCTTGGCGTCGCCGAGGTGCCAGAGCCTATCCGCTCGACTGCGGAGCGCATCATCGAGCAGAAGGGCAAGCCGGGCCCCAACTGGTTCCAGCGGGCCGTCACGGGTCAGCACGACAACGCGGCGGGCGGCCAGCGCTGGCGCGCCAGGAACGGACTCAACGCGAACCTCGCGCCCAAGGAGCGACGCGACGAACCCGCCACGGAGGCTGCACGCCAATGGCAGGGATGGGGCACCGCCCTCAAGCCCGCTGCGGAGCACTGGATTCTCGCGCGCAAGCCACTCACCGGCACCGTGGCCGCGAACGTCCTGAGCCACGGCACCGGGGCCCTCAACATCGCGGCGTGCCGCGTCTCCGGTGATGGAAAGGAGCGCTGGCCGGCCCACGTCACGTTTGACGAGGAAGCTGCCGCGCTCCTGTCCGACGAGGTGTCGCGGTTCTTCTACGTGGCCAAGCCCTCGCGCTCGGAACGACACGCGGGCACCGGGCGCAACACCCATCCCACCGTGAAGTCCATCGCGCTCATGCGGTGGCTGTGCCGGCTGGTGACCCCCCCGGGTGGCACCGTGCTCGACCTCTTCGCGGGTAGCGGCACGACGGGCGTCGCGGCACTCGCCGAGGGCTTCGAGTTCGTCGGCATTGAGCGGGAGCCTGAATACCTGGCGCTTGCGAAGGCGCGCCTTGAGCACGCCATGCAGCAGGGCTGCGACGAGGCGACGCCATGAAGCTCGTCTCCATCGACCCTGGGCTTCGGCATTGCGGTGTCGCCCTCTTCGACGTCCCCTCCGCTTCCCTTTTCTGCGCGGGACTGCCGAAGAACCCCGAGCCCGCCCACGGCGCGCTCTCCCTAGCTTCCTGGGCGGCCATGGCCGGAGCGGTGCAGACCTGGCTGCGCCCACGCGTTCTGGACGAGCCCTTCCAACTCGTCATCGAGTTGCCCCGCGTCTACGCCGCCGCGCACCAGCGGGGCGACCAGAACGACCTCATCCAGCTTGCCGGTATTGTCGGCACGCTCGGGGGCGCGCTGGCGCCCGTTACGGGGCGCCGGAGCGTCTTCCCACGGGACTGGAAGGGCACCCTCGACGCGGACGCGTTCATCGAGCGCATCAAACAGCGCCTGGACTCCACCGAGCACCTTCGCGTCGAGCTGCCAGCCGCGAAGGACCTCCACCACAACGTCTGGGACGCCATCGGCATCGGGCTCCACGCCCTCGGCCGTCTCGCGCCTCGCCGTGTCTTCCCGAGGTGACCATGGCCACGCCACCGACCGGCCCGGGGCTCGATGGCCCTGCCGTGACCGTGGAGCGCGCGGCGGAACTGCTGCATTGCAGCCGCGCTCGTGTCTTCGCGCTGCTGAAGGAGGGGCGCCTCGTTCGTGCACCCCGGTTTGGGCGGGAGACAACGCTCGTCACCGCATCCGTCCTGGCGGTCCTGAAGGTCGGCACGTCGCTCCCCATGCCCGTCCAGCGCCGCGCGACGCGCTCCAGGCGTCGCGCGGCGGCCCTTCGCACCGTCCCCTTGGACGGCGGCATCAAGCGACCTGACGGGACTCCGCGTTGACGTTGCCAGGGTCGTCAGGATGCTCCAGCCGCAATGGGAAGACGATCATCGGAGGCACCTGCACGCCCTCGTAAAAGAGCTTGGTCGTCCGAGTGCTCAGGTGCCCCATGACAGCGGCCACCATCTCTACCGGCACGCCGCCCGAGGTTGGCTTCACGACCTGCCCGCACTCAGCTGACCATGTCGCGAAGCAGTGCCGCAGCTCGCCAGGATTGATGGGCATCACCTCGTCGTCCTGAACCGTCTTCCGGAGCCGGGCCGCTGCATAGCCGATGCTTTCGCGGACGGTATTTCTGCGAGGAGAACTCTTCCGAGCCTGGAGCCGCTGTGCAGCTGCGAATCCCTGCGCGTCCAAGCTGACAACGTGCACGCGGCCATTCTTGTGGCGAAAGCTGACGGTCCCCCAAATGCCACAAGGGTCTTTCACCTCCAGCAGCACTCCAGATCCAGAAGCAATCCGCCCAATTTCGGAGTCGTGCATCCCCGTCTTCGCTCGAAGACAAAGGACGTCCCGGACCGCTTGGCTTTTGATGGCGGCATAGAAGCGCTCCACCAACTTCATGGGGTAGCCCTTCGTTCGCCGTCCCTTCTCGGCTACGGAAGGCGGAACCCTGAGTTCCAACGTTGGGTCCTCGGCCGGCTTGAGCCTGTCTTCCTCGCGGAGCCACGCGGTCAGCGTCTTCAGTGCGATGATGCGACTCTTCCGCGCCGTCTCCCATTCGGAGAGGTGCCGGCGCAACTCGCGGAGTTGAACCTTGCGCAGGTCCCGCCCGCCAAGAACATCGGCCCAGGCCGCCAGGTAGTTCCGAACGTCGCGCCGGTAGTCCCGGCTCCGACCCTTTTCGGTGAGGTGCGCCATCAAGCCCGCCAGCACCTCCTCATCGATCCGGACCGGCGCATCGTCGGCCGCCGCCTGCCGCCGCGTGCGGTAGCCGTCCGGATTGCGCTCCCAGAGCGCGAGTTCCGCTAGCGCCTCCCGTTCGCTCCTAGCGTCCAGGGCCACCCCGAATCGGCGGCCCGCCCATTGGCGCTCGATGACCCACACCATGCGACCTGCAACCTCTCGAACCCGGCCGCCCTGCCACTTCCCGACCCACTTCGCTCCCATTTGTCCCTCGGTGCGTTACCGGTGCGTTACCGGTGCGTTCCAAGGGCTAGATGGGGGCGTTTTCCCTCTGATGGCCTCTGGGCTAGAACTCGCCTTCAAAACCGGTGAGGGGCTGCGAGAGCAGTCCCTGGCGAGTTCGATTCCCGTGCCCTACCGCCAATACTTCCGAGGGGTTACGCCCCCGTACTGCCACCTTGGCAGTACCGGACTCGTCCACACGCGTCCGCATGAGTCTACCCGACGTCGTTAGCGTGTCGTTAGCGGAAGGCGCTATGGGAACGTCACGTTCCCGAGTGTAACGGTGCGGGGGCCGGCCTCCTCCCATAGCTTCAGGGCGAAGGTTGCTCGGGATGACGCCAGAGTGGATTCGGCCTCCACAACGACAAGACCTGAAACGCCGGGGGTGATGGGCTCCCTCTGCCACACTCGCAAAACCTTCAGCTCCTCACCTGTCTTGCTCTTAAGCGTCGCGCCTATTGCCGTCCACGGCGGGGCACCAGCTTTCACGGAGAGCCATACCTCCACCGCCACCCGCCAAGTAGAGCGGTAGGCCTGGAGCTTGGTTGCCTCGACGCCACTGCCAGACACCTGGGAGATTGCTTTGCTCAAGATGCGTACTGACACACCCTCAGCATCCATGGCCCCTGTAGAAATGAGCCCTGTCAGCCCACCGGGCGCAGCACGCTCAGCAATCAGTCGAGCATTCTCTTCTTGGTAACGCAACGCAACCGCGCGAGCTTCCCGCGCTTCCTGCTGATACGTCTCTATTGTCCTCTTCTCGCGATACACCTCGACTAGAGGCTCTGCTCTCGCGGGATGCACCTTCAGCAGGAACGACGCGTTCGCAGGCGCTGCACCATCTCGGAAGCGAACCGTCAGAAGAAACCGTTCGCCCGGGGCAACCTTCGATGATGGCATCACACGAATTACGGTTTGCCCTGCATCCAAAATGGAAAAGGACTCACGGCCCTCTAGCGTCACCGCATCGCGCACAAGCTCAGCGTCGAAGAACAGACCGGTTGAGAGGCCAGGGCTAACAATAATCTCCGGCGCTGCCTGAACACCTTCCGGCAGCAGCTCAATGCGGCGGATCGCCTGCACTGAAACCGCGGAATCGGCCTCTGCGAGGGCGACTCCACTCCGCAGCACGAACCCCAGGAGAAGAACCCAGATACGCGAAGACACGCTGCGGTTACTCCTGAGTGGACATGCTATTCGAATTCACTGACGGCTCTCACATCAGCAACGGAGAAAATACGAGCACGAATCGAAGAGTCATCACCAGCTTCACGTTCCATCCCTTTGACACCCTCTTCACTGAGCAGTTCAAAGCACACCGGGAAGCTATCCCCCTGCGGAGGCGTAGCCCAGGTGAGCCGGCCATAAACGCGGTCGCTCACGACAGCACGGCCCGACAGCACCGTGTTAGCAGGCATGCCTCCCCATCCACCTAGGAGATGAATTTCAATGGGTCCATCTCCCACGGAAACTGTTCTAGGGCGGCCTTTGACAAAAACAGCAGGGAGCCTGCGTCCTATCTCAACTTCACGTTTCGCCATGGCCTTCACTGACCCTGCAGGGCACGGCTCAGGAGGCGGAGCCGGACGCACCTGCGGACCAGGACAACCCATGAGCGCTGAGCAAGCCGCCACCGTGCCGACAGCACGGGCCATGACGCTCATGCCCTTCTTCGCGGGCTTCGAGGGGAGCTGAAGGGGCTGCGTCTCTTTGGGCTGCATCGTCACGGTGGCTGAAACCTCCTGGAGCGTCGCAGGGAGAGCGACGGCCGCAGCGGTGGCCTCCGGCCCGGTAGGAGCTGCGGCGCGGTCAGCTTGAGTCGACTTGCCAGAGGGCGCTACTTCCTGACGGGTGGGGACAGGCCGCGCGACGCGCGACGTCCCGAGGCCCCACGCTGCCCCCGTCAGGACGAGCACCACTGCGAGCGCCACCCAGGCAAGGAAGGCCCCACGCTTCTCGGGCGACACACGCACGGTCGTCGCGGGAGGTGGCATCTCGCTCGCCGCAGCATCCGCGTCCACCGCTGGCATCTGTTTCCGGGGAATGCGTTTGCCTCGACGAGGGCGGTGCCGGGGTTGGTGCCGCCACTGCTCGAAGCTGTCGATGTCCTCCCCCTCTGTCGTCGCGGAGTCCTCGGCATACGCGTCGCAGAGCGGCACGTCCCACGTCGCGTCCGCGCCGCGCAGCGCCTGCTCCAGCGACTCGCAGAGAGTCTGGGCGCTGGGCGTGCGCGCCTCGGGGGTCTTCTCCAGCAACCGCAGGCACACGTCGCTCAGCGCCCGAGGCACCCGCTCGTTCTCCTCGTGCGGCGGCGTGGGCGCGCTGGAGAGAATCGCCTCCGTCAAGCTGGCACCGTCCTCGCCATCGAAGGGGAAGCGCCCCGTCAGCAGCCGGTAGGAGACGAGGCCCAGCGCCCACAAGTCGTCCGCCGGCCCCGCTGTGTAACGAGCGTCCGGCGCCTCGCGGTGGGCCCGCAGGAAGCGCCACGCCTCCGGGGAGCGGTAGTCCACCGTCCCGGGTGGGAGGATGTCCGCCGTCAGCTCGCGCGCGCCCGTGTAGTCGCCGATGCCGAAGTCCACCAGCTTGGCCAGGCCGTCCGAGGCGCGCACCATGACGTTGGCCTCCTTCACGTCCCGGTGCACCACCCCGTCCCCATGGGCAGCCGCGAGCGCCCGCGCCACGCCCAGCAGCGCGCGCGCCGCCTGCCTCGCCGTGGGGTTCTCCGCGTCGGCCCAGGCGTCCAGCTGACGCCCTTCCACGTACTCCATGACGATGACGATGAATTGCGGCTGGGGCACCGGCCAGTAGCCATGGCCCAGAATCCGCACCACGTTGGGGTGATGCAGGCGAGTGAGGATGGAGACTTCGCGCTCCGCCCGCTCCCCCACGCGAGGCACGTGCAGCAGCTTCAGGGCGAAGCGCTGACCCTCGCAATGCGCGAGATACACCGTGCCGAAGCCGCCCTGCCCCAGCTGGCGATCCACCGTGTAGCCCAGCACCTGGGCCCCAGGAGACAGCACGGCCGGAGGTGGCCCCCGCATCATGGCGACCTTCTTTCGGGCTCCCAGGCCTCTCGCATGCGGCGTCCTCCCAGCGGGGCGCGGACCCTACCAGAAGCGTGAGAAGCCCGGGAATCCCTCCCTCTGGCTGCCCCCTCCAGAAAGGACTCATGGAGTCTATCCAACTCCACAGGACCTCCAGCATTCACCCTTGGCCGACCTTTGTAGGGCACGAAGCCCAAGCCCAAGGAAGAGGACGCTCCAGAGTTGCGGCGTCTCCTCCACCTCGCGCGCAAGCTGGACGCGGAGGACCTCGCGGCCCTCCTCCACGTCGCCTCGGCCCTGGCGCGCTGAAGCCCTACTCCCGCTTCAAGCCCTCCAGTTCGTGGGACTCCAACCCCTCGGGGAAGAAGCCCTCCTCACCGAACTCCACCTCGTCGCGAAGGACGCTGCCCTCCGCCAGCACCTGGGCCCACTCCGCTGCGGCTTCCTGCCGGCCGTAGCCCGGGTGGCGCCTCGCCAGGGCGACGCGCATCGCATCACGCATGTCCGCCGCCGTGGCGAATCGCTGCTCGGGTTTGGCGCGCAGCGCGACATGCAGCATCGCCTTCACGTCCGGGGAGAGTGAGTCCACGGCCTCCTCGACGTCCTCCGGCCCGAAGCTGGCCAGCAGCACCTGCATTTGCGTCAGCGGCAGGGAGGGGATGATTTCCGGCTGGAGGTGGACCATCCCCTTGAGCGGGCCCGGCACGTCCTCCACGTCGAAGAGGTGCTTTCCGGTGAAGAGTTCCACCAGCAGCACGCCCAGGCCGAAGACGTCGGAACGCGGCGTCAATGGTTTACGTGTCAGGTACTCCGGCGAGGCGTAGGCCACGTCTCCACGCACGAGGCTGGCGGGTGACTCCTCGCGCCCCACCACCAGCGAGTACGCCGCGCCGAAGTTCGTCAGCTTCACCTCGCCTTGCGTCCCTACGTAGACATGCCGGGGGTTGACGTCGCGGTGGATGACGCCCAGCGACTTGCCGTCCACGTCCGTCAGCGTGTGCGCGTGGTGCAAGGCCTCCGCGATTTCCGCGCCGACATAGAGGGCGAAGGACTCGGAGACGGGCCGGCCACGCGCCACGCCCGCACTCACCAGCGTCTCCAGCGAGGGACCGTCCACGTACTCCATGACGGCGTGCAGGGCGCCTTTGTGCACCTTGCGGTGGAACACCGTGGCGATGGCCGGGTGGCGCAGACGGAAGGCCAGCTGAATCTCCTCCCCCAGCCGCGTGCGCTGCATGAAGGTGGAGGGGTTCGCCAGCCGCCGCACGAAGCAGTAACCGGGCAGCTTGTTGCCGCGCTCCGTGAAGCGCTGGGCCATCATCAGCACCTCGCCCGTCTCCATCCGCACCAGTTCGCGGACGGACTCGTAGCGGATGCCGTCGATGGTGAAGAGGTGCAGCGGGCGCTCAGGCGTCGGCGGGAGCTGCCTGCGGCGCGCGGAGGCTTCGGTGCGCGCCAGGTTATCGGTTGTCGTGTCGGGCATGGCTCCTCGGGAGGCGGGAGAAGTGGCGCGGCGGCGCCTCCCGAGGAGTTTGGGTCCAATTGACTTTTAAAGTCCATAATCTTGGACTCTAAAGGGCAATCACCTCACCTGGGCGAGGGCGAAGCCTGCCCCGGCGCCGAGCACCACCGCCATCACCACAACCAGGACAGGGACAGAGCGCGGCTGTTGGCGTAGCACCTCGTTCTCCGCCTGGTGTAACGGACCGGGGTAGTGGATCGCAGGCGGGTCACCCAAGCAGTTCGTAGCGGGGTCGGCCAAGCGGATCGCCCCCGGGTCGGCCAAGCGGACCTTGAGTCGGAGCAGTCGGGACGGCGGTCCGTTCCCCCGGAAGACAGTTGGAAGAAACACGGCTGGGAGGTGGAGTGAGCGCCTACCCGGCCAGGTATCCCGTGCATCTTCGCGAGTCCAAGAGCACCGCCCCCCGCGGTGAGGCCACTTGCATCACCTCCAATCGCGCCCTGGAGGAGTGGCCGCCGCTGTTGGTGACGCACTGCTGGCCAGCGCCGCCATGGACCGGCTGCTGCACCACTCCCACGTCCTCACCATCGAGGGTGACAGCTACCGCAACCCGCCACTCGCCAAGCGCACCCGCGCACCGCGCGCGGCCCAGGTCGAGACTCCCGCACGCTGACACCTGGCGGAGCCCCTGCCGGACCGGTTTGGCCGAACCCGCGCGGTCCACGCCGTCACGCTTCCCGGGCTCCTCACGTCCGGACCTCATTGGCCGGACCGAACAGCGACCTGATTAGCCGAGCCTTGACACGAAGGCGGAGCGGGCCACCACGTTTGACGAACTCCGCGAGGCGGGTGAGCGCTACGGCAAGGTCATGGGCCGCAACGCGGCGCGCGCGTTCGCCATGTTGGCAACGGCCGCCCTTGGGAACACGGCGGCGGGGCTGGGGTCGAAGGTGCCAATGCTCCCAGGCGCCGCGCAGGCGGCGGTCCAGGCCTCCACAACACCGAGAACCTCATCCCACTGGACAAGAGCCTGCACAGCGACGTCAGCGCGTTCTTCTCGTCGATTCGACGCGATATCACCGGCTCGCCATTGACCGTACGGCAATGGTTGAGCACGCAGTCCTACGAGGACCAACGTGACTTCGGGCTTCTGGCCATTGAGAACGTCGGAAAGGGGCTCTGGTGATGAAGTTGCAGGACCTTGTCGAGCAGTTCGTCGAGGACGTAGTCGCGCAGAACGAGGCCATCTTCCGGGGAGACGCCAAGACGGGAAACAAGCACGCCAGGAAGTACGGTGCCGCCGTCGATAAGCTCCTGGCCCACGGCAATGCCGGACGTGACGCTCTCGCCGTACTGCTCAAGCATGAGCGCATGGACGTGCGCGTGATGGCTGCCGCGCATCTGCTCCGCTATCGGACGGCCGAAGCCAAAGCGGTCCTGGAGGAAGCGGCCAAGGGGCAGGGGCTGGTCCCGTTCGGAGCGCAGCAGGCATTGAAACGCTGGGAAGAAGGAACCTGGGCGCTCGATCCTGAGTAGTTCTGATCGTGGCTGAGGAGGCCATGGCGCGCGCGGGCATCTCCGGCGCGCAGTTCACGGCTTTCACCGGTCCGTGAGGGGCTGCGAGAGCAGTCCCTGGCGAGTTCGATTCCCGTGCCCTACCGCCAATATCAACGCGAGACAGATTGACGTCTCAAAATGAGACAGCGGCGGCTGGCAACCGGCCGTGAATCCGGGAAGCGTGGCGCACGATATCTGCATACAGGGCGTGTCCTCCGTTGAGGACTCCGGCCTGCCATGCTCACGCTCCCTGACGTACCCACTGAAACGCGCGTTGCACGGGTTCGCAAGGCGCTCTCCGAGGAACTGTTCTTCGTCCGCGGCGTCAGCCTGCTGCTCGTGGTGCTGGTCCATGTGATTGGCGTGGAGCCCTTCCAGGGGTTGCGCAAGCTCTTCGCTCCGGAACGCGCGGAGCTGCGGTTCGCGGCGGAGCTCATCCACAGCTTCAACATGGCGGTGATGATCATTGGCTCGGGAGCGGCGGTGTCACTCTTCGGCGCGCCGGACTCGTCCTTCCGGGAGTTCGCGCACAAGAAGCTGCGCAAGCTCGTCATCCCCATGGTGGTGTGGGCTCCGGTCTTCCTCTACGCCCATGAACTCTCCCAGGCGCGCCCGCGAACGCTTGGAGGATGGCTGGCGCTGCTGGGCCAGTTCCCTGCCGCGTGGTTCCCTCCGTACGCCATCTTCTGGTTCATTCATGCCCTGGTGGGCTGTACCTGTCTGTCGTGGGCGTATCAGCGCAGTGTTCCCGCCCGGTACCACTGGAACGGGCTGAGCTACCTGGGCCTGTCCCATCCGCTTCCGGTTTAGCCGCCGCTCCCGAGGGAAGCCTCTCGCTTCCGGCGTTCGCGCTCTCGGCGCTGCTGGAGTGAACGCGCCGTCACCTCCGCGATGAGCAGAATGCGCTCCTCCAACTGCTCCAGCGTCACGCCCCGGCTCATCATCGCATGAGACAGTAGCAACGGGGCGCAGCGAGCCAGTGCCAGTACCAGCGCGAGCCGCCCCGTCGCCTGCTGCGAGTCCGGCTCGCCTGCCTTCTGCCGCAGCGACAGTTCCAGCAGGCGCGAGAGGACCAGGGCAATCACCTTGGCGTACACCAGCGAGAGCACCGCGCCAGGCCGGGTGGCGCGCAGCGCCGACATCCCCACGCCGGATTTGAGGGCCTTGAAGAGCAGCTCCACTCTCCAGCGCAACCGGTAGGCCTCGGCCACCTCGTGTGCCGTCAGCACCTCGCGGCCCACCGTCGTCAGGTACCAGCGCCGCTCGCCCTGCGGCCCTTCCACGGCCACCACGCGCGCGCAGGCCGTGCGCCCGTGCTTCTCCAACCGCACGTCCACGTCGATGACGCCGCCCTCCTCCTTGAGGACACCTTGCAGGAGTGCGTCAGTCAGGCGCATGCCACGCGCCCGGACGCGCTCGCCCTTGCCCACGTGCACCCGCAGCACCTTCGGGTCATGCTGGGCCTTCAGCCGCACCAGGAAGTGGGCCCCGGCCTCGATGGCGTCGAGGTAGCGGCCCGTGTCCGTGCACCCCAGGTCCATGAAGGTGAGCGTGCCGGGCGCCAGCGCCTCCTCGGGCAGGGCGCGCGTGTCCTGGGTGCGCTGGGACGTCACGTCATCGGCCACCGGTAACTCGTCGCGCAGCGACACCAGTGCGTGCCACTTGAAGGCGGCCGGCCGTGCCTCGCTGGTGGACGGGGCCCAGTCCGCTGCCAGCCGCCGCAGCAGTTGGCACGTGGAGTCGGCCACCTGCACGTCCGTGAACTCATCCAGCAGTGCCCCCAACTCGTTGAAGGGCTTGTCCTCGCCGACGGCCTCTCGTACGGCACGGATGGCCCGGCTCGCCACCTCGCGCATCAACTGCCCGAAGGCGTCGCTGAAACGCTCGAAGAAGGCGCTGGGCGACAGCTTCTGCCCGGTGAGCGCGCGGCCTCCAGAATGTCCTCGGCCGACACCAGCGCGCGCAATCCCTCAGCCACCTTCGTCCTCGGCGTGCTCTTCTTCATATCGACAAAGTGTTCCTGGCACCCCGTTCCCGAGAACCTGTCTGCTCGGCTGCCCTTATGTCTTTGATTCTGCTCGGCTTTTCCCCATCACGCTAAGCGGACGCGGATGGCACTGGGTAGACATGCTCTGTCAGGACTTTGAAGGCATCATCGAGTTCTTCCACCGACCAAGGCGATCCCTGCGCATAAGTGGAAGTACGCCAGAACCGTGGCTCAAACCACTGTCCGGTGCGCTGGACCTCTTGCCTCCAGGTATGACTGAGTCTCTGCTCCATACGGTGAATACCCTTGGGCTGTGGCGGAGTCCTCAGTGGCGCCAGGCATTGGAGGCGGCGTCCAGCTTTGCACTTCATCGTGGGCAGGGCGCCGGTGAGCGCCCCAGGCCCCTTGGGAAGAACGCCGGGAACTACCCGTTGCGCTTCGCGAAGTCGTCCATGAATGAGACCAGCGTCTTCACGTGATCCACGGTCACCGCGTTGTAGAGGGACACGCGGATGCCGCCCGTGATGCGGTGGCCCTTCATACCCACCATGCCGGCCTTGGCGCCTTCGGCCACGAAAGCCTCTTCCAGCTTTTCGTCCGGCAGGCGGAACACCACGTTCATGTACGAGCGCGACGCCTTCTCCACCGGGGCCCGGTAGAAGCCCGCGTTGCGGTCGATGGCCGTGTACAGCAGTTCGCCCTTCTCGCGGTTCCAGGCCTCCACCTGCTTCAGACCGCCCACACCCTTGATCCACGCGAGCACGTTGCGGCAGAGGTAGATGGAGAAGGTGGGCGGCGTGTTGTAGAGCGAGTTGTTCTCCGCGTACGTCGTGTAGCGGAAGATCTTCGGGATGTCCTTGCGGCCCTTCGCCATGAAGGATTTCTCCACCAGCACCAGGACGATGCCTGACGGCCCGATGTTCTTCTGGGCTCCCGCGTAGATGAGCGCGAAGCGGCTCACGTCGATGGGCTTCCACAGGATGTCGGAGCTCATGTCCGCCACCAGGGGCACCTGCCCCACTTCCGGGAAGGTGTGCCATTGCGTCCCGAAGAGCGTGTTGTTGCTCGTCATGTGGACGTAGGCGGCCTTCGGATCCAACTGGAGCTCGGCCTGGGTGGGGACCCGCGTGAAGCGCTTGTCCTTGTCCACCGTGTTCGCGGCGATGCGCGGCGTGCCGTAGTAGCGCGTCTCGTCCACCGCCTTCTCGCTCCAGCCTCCCGTCACCACGTAGTCCGCGGAGCCGCCCTGGGGCATGAAGTTCATGGGCACCTGCGCGAACTGCTGCGAGGCGCCGCCCTGGAGGAAGAGGATCTCGTGGGTGTCCGGAACGGCCAGCAGCTCCTTCACGAGGGCGAGGGTCTCGTTGTGGACGGCCTCGAACGCCTTGCCCCGGTGGCTGTGCTCGATGATCGACATCCCCGTGCCCTGGAAGTCGAGCAGCTCGTCCCGCGCCCGCTCCAGCGCTGCCGTGGGGAGACCGGCCGGGCCGGGATTGAAGTTGATGACGCGCATGGCAGTGTCCTCTGGCAAGTGAACCGCTCCGGCATTCTCGCCGGTGGAACTCCGGGGGTCACGAGCAACGTGGGCTCAAGCGGACGGGGGCCTTCGTCCGCCCGGTGGGGGTGGTAGCGTCCCAGGCGTGTCCCCTGCGCCCACTCCTTTGGCCTCCGCCTTTCTCGCGGCTTCTGGCCACGCGCCTGCTTCGCTTGCGGAGCCCACGCGCTTGGAGGAGCTGCTCCGCGCGTCGCTCGAGCGCGCCCGGTCGCGCTGGCCCGGGCTGGAGCTGGAGGCGCTCGCCTTCGTGGTGTTCGTCGCTGAGCGATTGACGTCTCCGAAGGGGCTGCTGGAGGCGCTCGAAGGGGCCTCGCCTGCCTTCTCGGAGCTGTACCTGGCCTCCGGGTGCCTGCGGCATGACCGCGCCGCGCTTCAGTTCTTCGAGGACGGCTACCTGCGCGATGTCGGCGCGTTCGTGTCCGGCGTGGACCGCTCGCCCGCTTTCGTCGCGGAGGTGCGACAGGTGCTCCGGGAGAAGCTGTTCACGGCTGCCGCTGGCTGTGAGCCGAAGATTTCGGAGTTCACCGGCGGCGGCGCGCTGGGCGGATGGGTGCGGGTGGCGGCGCTGCGCATCGCGCTCAACCTCAAGCGCTCCGAGACCCGGGCCGACACCGCCGCGCAGGACTCCGTTGAGTCCGCGTTCGGCGAGCAGCTGGGGCCAGAGCTCGAACACCTGCGCTCGCGGTACCGCGAGGCCTTCACGGAGGCCGTGCGCACGGCGCTGGGTGAGCTGTCCGACCGGGACCGCACGCTGATGCGCCTGTATCACGTGGAGGCGCTGTCCCTGGACGCCATCGCGGCGCTCTACCGCGTGCACATGTCCACTGTCTCGCGGTGGCTCAGCCGCGCGCGGGAGCAGGTGGCGGAGGCCACGACGCGGCGGCTCTGCGAACGCCTGGGGGTGGGCGCGTCCTCGGTGGACAGCATCGCGGCGCTGGTCGTGAGCCAGGTGGACCTCAGCCTGACGCGGCTGCTCGGTCCGGGGGGCTGAACTTTCGCTGCAAGGGATTTCCCGGCCGGTGTCAGGGCGTCGAAAGGCCCCTTCCGGGCCTCACCGAGGAAAGCCCCATGCGCGTCTCTTCCTGGCTGTCCGTCGTCACCCTCGCCGCCACCGTCTCCGCCTGCGAGCCGTTCCCCGACGATGCCCCCTCCATCCCCACCGAGGTGCAGTGGCCCGGCGAGGCCTTCTTTCCAGAGGGCATCGCGGCCTCGAAGGACGGCACGCTCTACGCGGGCAGCCTGGGCACCGGCGCCATCGCGCGCGCCAAGCCGGGCTCGCTGGGGGCCGAGGTCTTCGTCCCGGGCCGGGCCTCATTCGGCGTCTACGGGCTCGAGGTGGATGAGGCCCACGACACGCTCTGGGCCTGCACCTACGACGACCTGCTGCTGCCCGCGCAGGCCTCGTACCTGAACGGGTATGCGCTCTCCACGGGTGCCCTGAAGGCCAGCCATGCCATGCCTAGCCAGGTCAGCTTCTGCAACGACGTCGCCGTCGATGCCGCGGGCAACGTGTACGTGACGGACTCGTTCGGGAACGCGGTCTTCCGGCTGGCCGTGGGTGGGACGGCGCTCGACACGTGGTCCTCGGATGCCGCGTACGAGCCCTCCGAGCCGGGCCTCATCACGCTCAACGGCATCGCCTACGACGGGGCGAACCGGCTCTACGTCGTGAAGAGCGACACGGGCGCGCTGTTCTCCATCGATATCCAGCCGGATGGCAGCGCGGCGGCGCCCGTGAACATCCCGGTGACGCCGGCGCTGGAGACGCCGGACGGGGTCGAGTGGGTGGATTCGGGCCGGCTGTTCGTCGTGGAGAACACGGTGGGGCGGGCTTCGCTGGTGACGCTGGGTGAAGGCGCTGGCGCGAAGGAGGTGCTCGCCAACGGCTTCGTGGAGCCGACCGCCGCCGCGATCACGAAGGACGGCGCGTGGGTGCTGGAGTCGCAGATGGGGTTCTTCTTCGGCACGCCGGGGACCCCGGCCCTGCCCTTCCGCGCGTACCGGGTCGCCGTCCCCCCTCTTCTGCCCTGAGCGCGAACAATCCTAGAGTCGCGTCCCACCATGTCGGGATGTCCCTCCGAGGAAACGATTCTCGCCTTCGTGGAGGACCGCCTGCCGCATGAGCAGCGCGCCCTCGCGGAGGCGCACCTGTCCCGCTGCGATTCCTGCGGGTCGCTGCTCGCGGCCGTCGCGGCGACGTGGCACGCGGAGGGCCGGTTCGTGGAGGCGGCTCCGCCCCGCTCGTTCGCTCCTGGGGAGCGGGTGGGGCCGTACGTCATCGTCGCCCATGCGGGCAGTGGCGCGATGGGGGACGTGTACCGGGCTCGCGATGGGCGGCTGGGACGGGACGTGGCCTTGAAGGTGCTCCCGCTCCGGTTCGCGCAGGACGCGGAGCGCCTGGCCCGTTTCCGACAGGAGGCCCGCGCGGCGGGCGCGCTGTCCCATCCCCACCTGCTCACGCTGTTCGACGTGGGGACCCACGAGGACGTGCCGTACCTCGTCACCGAGTGGCTGGAGGGCGTCACCCTGCGGGCGCGGCTGATGCGTGGGCCGCTGCCACCGGAGCAGGCGCTGCGGCTGGGCATCCAGTTGTCCCAGGGGCTCGCGGCCGCGCACGCGCGTGGCGTCATCCACCGCGACCTCAAGCCCGCGAACATCTTCCTGTGCTCGAACGGCAGCGCGCGGGTCCTCGACTTCGGGCTGGCCCGGCTCACCGAGCGCGTCGAGCACACCGGGGACGCCTCGCTCACCCAGAGCGGCGCGGTGGTGGGCACCGCCGGGTACATGGCTCCGGAGCAGATCCGCGGCCAGGGCGTGGATGCTCGCGCGGATGTGTTCTCGCTCGGCGCGGTGCTCTACGAGGCCGTGAGCGGCCGTGCTCCCTTTGGCGGTGACAGCCCGGTGGAGCGGATGAGCGCCGCGCTCCGCGATGCGCCTCCCGTGCTGCCGGGAGAGATGGGGACGGTGATTGCTCGCTGTCTGGCGAAGGATCCAGGCGAACGGTTCCAGTCCGCGCAGGACCTGGCCTTCGCCCTGGAGTCCATCGCGGCTCGTGGTGCGCCCCTGGCCTTGCGGCGCGGAGTGTTCCCACGTCCTGCCCTGTGGGTGGCCGCGGCGGCCGTGCTGCTGTCTGTCGTGGGTGGCTTCCTGGCGTTCGGACACAGGCCGGCGACTGCGGCGGTGCCAACGGCGCAGTCCTCACGCCCGACGTACCGCCCCGTCACGTTCCGCCGGGGCCACGTGCTCAACGCCCGGTTCTCCGCGGACGGACACACGTTGCTCTATGGCGCGGCGTGGGAGGGAGGACCCGCGGAGCTCTACAGCGCGCGCACGGAGCGTCCGCTGTCACAACCGCTGGGGCAGCACGCGGATGTGCTCGCCGCGTCCTCGAAGGGGGAGCTGGCGGTGCTGCTCGAGCCCCGGTTCTTCGACGCCGAGCATGGCAGCGGGACGCTCGGCTTGATGCCGCTCGCGGGCGGCGCGCCCCGGGCCGTGCTCGATGGCGTGCTGGAGGCGGACTGGGGACGTGCGGATGGACCGCTCGCGGTGGTGCGCCGCGTGGGCGAGAACTTCCGGCTGGAGCAGCCCCCCGGCACGGTGCGCTTCGAATCCCAGGGATGGATCAGCCACGCACGCGTCTCCCCCGACGGAGCGCGGATCGCCTTCCTGTTCCATGCACATCCCAAGGACGACCGGGGCGGGGTCTGGGTGCTGGAGAAGGACGGTCCGCCCCGCGAGCTTTCGTCGGACTGGGCGAGCATCCGGGGCCTGGCGTGGTCTCCCGATGGAAGCGAGGTGTGGTTCACCGCCTCGCGTACAGGCGCGGACTCCGAGCTGTTCGCGGTCGACCTGCGCGGCACGACGCGGCCGGTGGATCGGATCGCCGGGCGGATGGTGCTGCATGACATCTCCCAGGACGGCTCCATCCTGGTGGATCACCCGGTGATCCGCACGGGGCTGGCGTTCGGGCACGCGGGCACGGAGCGGGACCTGACGTGGTCGGACTCGTCGTTCATGACGGACATGTCCCGCGATGGCCGGACCTTCCTCTTCACCGAGGGCGCGGAGGTGGAGGGCCCCACCTACGGCGCCTATCTGCGCACCTCCGATGGCGCACCACCGATCCGGCTGGGCGACGGCATCCCCATGGCGCTGTCTCCGGACGGCAAGCAGGTGCTGCTGGTGCGCTACGGCGAACAGATGGAGTTCCTGCTGCTGCCCACGGGCGCGGGCGAGCCTCGGTCGCTGTCGCTCGCTCCTGTCACCACGGTGCTCACGGCGCGCTGGTTCCCGGATGGGAAGCGGTTGCTCCTTCGCGCGCACGAAGAGGGACGTCCTGCCCGGCTCTGGGTCTTCGAACCCGGCTCCGGAGCCCCCAGGCCCATCACAGAGGAAGGCACGGGCTTCCACACGGTCATCTCACCCGATGGCCTCCGCCTCGCGACCGTGGACGCGGAGGGAAGCCTCCGCCTGTTCTCCCAGACGGGTGAGGCGCAAGGCACCGTCCCCGGCCGGTTCACGAATCAATGGGTGGCGGGCTGGGACGCGAGCGGAACGGCGCTCTATCTGCGAAGCGTCTCGCTCCCGGTGCGCGTCTCCAGGGTCGACGTGAAGACTGGCGCGAGCACGCCACACCTGACCCTTCCGGCGGGGGGCGTCATGCCGGGCCTCATCTCCGTGATGACGCTGGCGATCTCCGAGGACGGAAAGTTCTACACATACAGTTACAACGAAGCGCTTTCCCGGCTGTATCTGGTGAAAGGATTGGTGGGAGCCCGGTCTTCCCCGCAATAACGGTGCTAGACTTCCATTGCGGACCAAACCCAACCGGAGGTCGTGATGAAGCTCAAGATGGCGCTGGCGGCATGTCTGGGATTCGCGGCGGGATTCACCAACACCCAGGCCGAGGCGGCAGGTCCCTGTCCGTACTGTATCGACATGCGCGCCCGGTGCATGCGCAACGCGACGACTCCGGCGCAGGAAGAGGCCTGCTACGTCCAGTTCGACAAGTGCCGCATTGACTGGTGCGAACCGCGCTGAACGCATCCGAGAACCGCGCCGCTCCGGACCGTGCCGAGCCGGGCCGCGCGGTTCCCGTCACTTCACTTCACATCAGGCGTTCTTCAGGTTCTCGTTCACGAAGTCCCAGTTCACGAGGCTGTTGAGGAAGGTCTCGATGAACTTGGGGCGCAGGTTGCGGAAGTCGATGTAGTAGGCGTGCTCCCAGACGTCGATGGTGAGCAGCGCCTTCTTGCCGTGCTTCAGCGGCAGGTCCGCGTTGGACGTCTTCATGATGGACAGCTTGTTGCCGTCCTTCACCAGCCAGGCCCAGCCGGAGCCGAACTGCGTGATGGCGGCCTCGGTGAACTGCTTCTTGAACTCGTCGTAGGAGCCGAAGTCGCGGTCGATGGCGGCCGCGATGTCACCCGTCGGCTTGCCACCGCCGGCCGGCTTCATGCAGTTCCAGAAGAAGGTGTGGTTCCACACCTGGGCCGCGTTGTTGAACACGGGGCCGTCGCTGCTGAGGATGACGTCCTCCAGCGACTTGCTGGCCTCGGGCTTGCCCGCGGTCAGCTCGTTGAGCTTGTTGACGTACGCGGCGTGGTGCTTGTCGTGGTGGAACTCCAGCGTCTCCTGGCTCATGTGAGGGGCCAGCGCGTCCTTCTTGTACGGGAGCTCGGGCAGCGTGAAGGGCATCGGGTGCGTCCTTTCCGGGTTCAGTGAGATTCGGCTACTCGTTCGCTACTTCGGGGCGGGCCCTGGCTCCGGGTGCGCCGTCAGCGCGCGATAGGCCCGGTTCCAGTAGAGCAACGGTTCTTCGTCCACTCCCCGCTGGATGCGCTCCACACGGCCCACCAGCAACAGGTGATCGCCGTAACGGTGCACATCCAACAGAGCGCACGCCAGACCCACCAGGCTGTCCTGCACGAAGGCACCTTCGTCGAACATCCGGCCTTCGGCCTCCCCCTTCGCGCAGCGGACCGACACGTCGCGTTGGATGGTGGACAGCACGCTCACACTGAAGCGGCGGGCGGCCTCCACGCGCTTGAGCGTGCGGGAGGACTGCTGCAGCGCCAGGGCAATCAGCGGAGGCGTCAGGGAGAGGGAGCTGAAGGAGCTGACCGTCGTCGCCGCGATCCCGTCCGCGTCACGGACAGAGACCACCGCCACCCCGCTCGCCCACCGGGACATCGCGTCCCGGAAGTCCAGGGCCGACACCCCTTCAGTACCACTCTGAGTCATGTGCCAGTCTCTACCACCCGCCCCGCCACCCGGTCAGCACTTCCTCCAATCCATTGGCGGAATACCAACGCAGTGGAACCTGCCCTCCGGGCCCGTCCATGGCCGGATCCACCCGCCCTCCGTATGCTGGCCGGCTGGAGGCGCCCATGGATCCGTTGTGGGGGGAGACGCTGAGGCGTCTGGATGCGCTGCTCGTCCAGGTGTGTGACCTGGAGGAGGCCCGCGCTTCGAAGCTCCGGGGGGAGCAGGAGAATGGCTGGGATGCCGTGCGCACCACCGTGCGCCCTTCCACCGCCGAGCTCGCCTTCAGCTCGGCGCTCGCGGAGACGCCGCTCCTGGGGACTTCTCCTCCCCTTCCCTTCGCCCGGCTGCGGGCTTCACTTCGCGTCGACACCGTGGAGGAGGAGGCGCTGTTGCTCCTGCTCGCGACGTGGCTGGAGCCCCGGTATTCGCGCCTGTTCGCCGTGCTCCAGGACGAGACCGCGCAGGGATGGAACGTGGAGCGATTGCTGCTCACCGTCCTGGGACGCACGCCTGCTCGCGCGCAGCGCTTGCTGGCGTCCCTGACCGACAGCGGACTCCTGGTGGGCGGTGGATTGTTGCAGACGGGCGCTGGCGCTTTTCCTCCCATGCTCCGGCCCGTGGACCTGGCTCCGGAGGTCCGCGAGGCCCTGCTGGAACTGCCCCGTCCGTCCGTGCTGGGCGAGTTCTCGCTGGAGTGGCATGGGCCGGAGGCGCTGCCTTCTTCCTCAATCGCGACGTTCGCTGTCGTGCATGGCGAGGGGGAGCGGCTGGGCGTGGCGCTGAGCCTCGCTGACGAAGCCGGTGTGCCGCTGGTCGTCGCTCGGTGGGCTGGGGCACCGGAGCCGGTTTCCATGGCCCGGGCCCTGTGGCGTCTGGCGTCGGTGCGCGGCGCGATGCTGGCCGTGGACATGTCCGGTGGTGAGCGGGGGCTGGCACTCTCCGTCACGGAGACGCTGTCTGGATTGTGCCAACGGTTTGGCGGGCGGGCCCTGGTGCTCGCGGACTCCGCGCAGCCCTTCGCCGTGCCGCACCATGAGGCACCCGCTCCAGGCTTCGTCCAGCGGCGGACCCTGTGGCTGGAGGAGGCCCAGGTTCGGGGACTGTCATTGACGGAGGCGGATGCGGGACGGCTGGCGTCTGGCTTTCGGGGCGGGCTTCAGGAGATCCGCCGCGTGTTCGACTCGGCTCCGGGCGGTGACGCGGATGCGCTTCGTGCCGCTGCCTCTCGGCTTGTCCAGGTGCCTTTGCGCCATGGCTACCGGCTGGAGACGTCGCGGACCTTCGCGGACCTCGTGGTGCGTGACACCACTCGCGCGGCCTTGGAGCGACTGCTGTTCTACGTGGCCCAGCGCGACCGTGTCGCCGAAGAGCGTGGCCTGTCTCGTCGCTTCCGGATGCACACGGGCCCGGTGGCGCTGTTCTCTGGACGCTCCGGCACTGGCAAGACCTTGGCCGCGGAGGTCATCGCCCATGCGGTGGGCCGGCCGCTGTATGTCATCGACCTGTCCCGGCTCGTCAGCAAGTACGTGGGCGAGACGGAGAAGAACATCGACGAGGTGCTGTCCCACGGCGAGCGCTCCGGCGCCGTGCTGTTCTTCGACGAGGCGGACTCGCTGTTCTCCGCGCGCACGGAGGTCAGCAACGCCAATGACCGCTTCGCCAACCTGGAGGTCGGCTTCCTCCTCCAGCGCATCGAACGTCACGACGGGCTGATCATCCTCGCCACCAACCTGCAGACGGCCATCGATGAAGCCTTCCTGCGGCGCTTCCACGCGCGCATCGAGTTCCCCTTCCCCGAGGTCGACGAGCGCCGCCGCATCTGGGAGCTGATGCTTCCGGAGGGTGTGCCTCGCGCGGGGGCTCTCGACCTGGCGGGACTGGCGCAGCGGCACCGGCTGGCGGGCGGCGACATCCGCAACGCCGCGCTCAAGGCCATCTTCCTCGCCGAACAGGCGGGTGCTCCGCTGGCCCAGGAGCACCTGGAGCGCGCCGTCGCGCTGGAGTTGTATGAACTGGGCCGGCTCTCGCGGCGTCCGGAGGCGGAGGCTCCCTCGGACGCGGGCACACGCTTGCGCCGCGTGGCGGAAGTGTTCCAGGAGGCACTGGATTCGCAGCTCAGACAACACTTCCTCAAGGAGGTCCACATCCTCCACGGCTCCCCCACCCGGGAGGCGCTCGCGGGGAAGCGGCCGGCCGTGTCGCTCGCGCTCTACCGGCTGGCTGTCACCCAGAACGGTGCGCTGCGGCTTGGGCTCATCGTCTCCGCGTGGTCCCACCGCGCGGAGGAGGAACATGAGCTGCTTGGCGTGTTGCATGGGTTGCTCTCCCGTGGACTCCCGCACGAGCTGGATGGCCGCAAGCTCACACCTCGCGTCCAGGAGAGTTATGACTTTGACCTGCTCCATCGCTTCTGGAGCAGTCATGGACATCCCATCCGGGCCTCGCTGGTCCTCGATGTGGAGATGACCTAGCGTCCCTCGCGCTGATGGTGCGGGGGGACCGTGCGCATCCGTGACCAGGGCCCGAAGGCCTCCGCCAAGGCCATGCTCCGGAAGAACTCCGGGCGCACTCCCTCGTCCTCCGCGGCCCTTCCTCGTGCTCCGGGTGTCGTTCCCCGGGGCCCTTCCTCGTCCAATCCCGCGCGTGAGCTGGCGGCGCGGCTCGCGTCGCTGAAGGGCGCGGCCCCTGCTCTCCACGGGCCTGTGCTCCGTGATGCCGCTCGCGACATGGAGCGCCGGTGGAGCGACCCAGCGTGGCGGATGCTGGGCGGTCCGCGCTCGCATCTTTTCGAGCCTTGCCCGGTCCACCCGCCGGAGGTCGCGCTGCTCTCCACTCCCGGCGCCGTCGAGGCGGAGCTGGGCATCCATGGGCTCGCGCCACAGCCGAACACCGGGCTCGCGCAGGCGGCTGGCGCGTCCCAGCCCGCGACCCTCGCGCAGCAGGAGGAGGATGCTCGACGGCGTGATGCGGCGCGCATGGCCGTCCTGCCTATGGGCTCCGCTGAGCAGCTCGGAGACACCGCCGCGCGGCTCGCCGAGGCCCGTGCTTCAGACCTCGAACCCTCTACGGTCACTGAGGAGTCGGAAGCAGCGGGACTCGGGGGCAGCACTTCTCCAGCGCCTGATGCCATTGCAGCAACCACCGTCGAAGCGCCCAGCGCGGGCGGCGACGTGGCAACGCCTGAGCAAGCTCCCGCGCCGGCATCCATCCCCACGGGGGCCGCTCCCGGCGGCATGGACGACGCCGCGCGCATCGACACGCGGGTGTCCACGCTGTCGAGCCAGAGCGATGTCCACATCGTCGTCCGTCAGGCCTCCCCTGGCGCAGGGCCCCAGGAGCCTCCTCCCATCCAGACGGCTGCCACGGTCGACACAGGCCCCAGGGTGCCCGTGCCTCCGGCCGCGATGGAGTGGCAGAAGGAGTTGGCCGCGGCCCATGCGCAGGGCGTCCAAGGCATCAAGCACGGTCTCGAAACCGCTCCGGATCCGACGGGTGCCATCACGGCGGTGGAGCCCCCTGCCAGCCTTCCCGCGCCGCCTCCTGCTCCGGCAGCACCTGTCACGGCGGGGCCCATCCCCGCTGCGCCAGCGGTAGGCGCGGACGCGGATCCGGTCGCCGCATGGAAGGGCCGCATCGCCAGCAGCACGGCGCAGGTCCCGGAGCCACAGCTTCCTCCGGCGCCCCGCTACACGTTCAAGATCACCCAGGCCGCCGTGGACCCCAACGCGGTCCGTGCCGCGCGCCTCAAGCAACTGGAGGACGAAGGCAAGAAGGCCATCACCCCGGCGAAGCAGCCGAAGGACCTTCCGGCCATCCCGGACGATCCCACCGGCAAGGCCTCCTCGCTGGTGGATGCGAAGTGCGAACGGAAGCTGGACGTCAAGGACGCCAAACTCCCCGACCTGCAGAAGAGCCCGCTGGGCCACGTGCCGGAGATTGGCGCGCAGCTCATGCGCGACGACGGCGGGCACATGCTCATCAAGGGCCCGCTCGGCGACCTCGTCTACAAGCCCGGCGGTCCCAAGCCCACCGACCCGGAGAAGCTCAAGGACTGGACGCGCCTCCAGAAGAAGATCACCGCCGAGGCCGACAAGCAGAAGAAGGCGAAGGTCCAGCCCAAGGAACCCGCGAAGGGCATCACCGTCCTCGAACAGGCCGCCCCCGCGCCCATCAACGTCCCGGACTTCGCCCGCGTGGACATTGGCGACGTGCTGGCTCGGCTGCTCGCCGCTCCGGATAAGTACGCCGACGCCTCCGTCCAGAAGGCCCGCGAAGCCTATGTCCCGGGCGGCCTGGATGCGTCCTGGGGCGTTGCTCTCATCACCGCTGAGCGTCCCATCTTCGCCGCGGAGCTCCAGCGCGTCGCGGACGCCGCACAGATCAAGAAGGAGGACCTGGACGCGAAGGTGGAAGCCCGCCGCAAGCAACTGGTGGACTCGCACGTCGCAACCACCGGCACGCTCAGCAAGGCGCACGAGGACGCGAAGAAGAGCCTGGAGGAGGGCGGCAAGTCGTTCGCTGATTCCCTGTCGCGCATGCGCGCCTCGCTCGACGCGCAGTCCGAGGCGAAGGCCGCCGCCATCAAGGGCGGCGTCGACCTGACCGAGGCCCGGCGCAAACGCGACGCGCTCATCTCGGCCGTCGACACCAAGGTGAGCAACTGGGTCGTCCGGTACGACCAGAACGGCAAGCGCCTCAAGGAAGCCTTCGCGAAGGCCGCGAGCGACCAGATGCACGCCTACGAGCTCGCCGCCCTCCAGGACGAGTGGGAGCTCAAGAAGGACGCCGGCGATGATCCGGTGAAGCTCAAGGCCGCCACGGAGGCGTACCGCCCCACCAAGAAGTGGATGGACGACCGCCGCAAGGAGATTGGCGCCGTCGTCACGAAGGCGAAGCGCGACATCGACCAGAGCGTGGATCGCTATCAGCAGGAGCTGCGCGACGCGGGCAGGGAGGCCCGGGACGTCATCCGCGACTGGCACGCGAAGCAGATCGGCTACGAGCGCGGCTTCTGGGACCGGCTGCTCGGGTGGATCATCGACTGGCTGGAGGCCGCCCACGACGAGAGCCGCGCGTGGGAGACCGCTCGCGCGGCGGAGAACAAGACGTCGCTGGATCAGAACATGCTGTTCCTCGCGGAGGTGCGCCTGCGCCAGGGCGAGGAGCTGGACGCGGAGACCATCAAGGGGAACAACGCCCTCAGCGAGGAGCAGAAGGCCATCCTGCTCTCCTACTACGGCAAGGGGGGCAAGGACGCGGTGCAGGCGCTCGCGGAGGGCCTGGCCGTGCGCATCATCGGCCAGCGCCGCAAGCCGCTCATGGAGTCCCTGGAGAAGGAGCTGCTCGCGTCCACGGACCTGGAGCGGCTGAAGACCGTCGTCGACCAGCAGGAGCCCCTCTTCAGCAACCGCGCGCGCAACATCTCCCTCAAGGTCTGGGAGGGCGTGGACCAGTGGGGCACGGACGAGAAGAAGATCTTCGACGCGCTCGCCAACCTCAACCCGCTCCAGGGTCACTACATCGAGGTCCTCTACCAGCAAGAGCACAACGAGAACCTGCGCGAGCGGCTCAAGAGCGAGCTGGACGACTTCTTCAGCACCACCACGCACGACTGGGACAAGGCGGAGGCGCTGCTCTCCGGCAACGCATCCAAGGCCGCCGCCGTCGAGCTGAACGACGCCATGGAGGGCACCTTCTTCGGCTTGGGCTGGGGCACGGACGAGGCCGCCATCCTCACCCTGCTTCGCGGCAAGACGCCGGAGCAGATTGAAGCCATCAAGAAGGCCTACCAGCAGAAGTACGGCAAGGACCTGGTCGTCCAGATGGACGACGAGCTGCGCAGCGGCGCGCTCAAGACACACGACGTGGACGAGATGCACGCCCTGGTGGAGGGCCGCACCGAGGACGCTCGCGCCATCGAGATGGACCGCGCCATGCGCGGCGGGTGGTTCTTCGGTCTGGGCACCGACCGCAAGGCCATGGAGGACGTCTACGACCGCATCCGCAAGGAGACGGAGGCCGACGCGCAGCAGTACGGCTGGGACACCAAGACGTTCCGCGCGGAGCTGCTCAAGCGCAACCAGGCCATCGACGCGTCGTATGAGCAGCAATACGGCACGGATTGGACCCAGCGCACCGCGGGCGAGAGCGCGCTCAGCGCCGCGTTCCACGACGAGATGAAGGGCGAGGACCTCAAGCTCATTGAGGGCCTTCGCGACGACAAGGGACTCCAGGTGGATGCCGCGCGCATCCGCATCGAGCACACCAGCGTCTTCTACGCGGACGACAAGGTCATCCGCGACGCCATGTCCGCGCAGGGCAAGCGGCAGATCGCCGACGCGCGCCGCGACGGCTACCTGGACATCCAGGAGCGGATGGACATCGAGCGCACGCTGGACGAGGCGAAGGTCAAGCCCGCCAGCGAGGGCCCGCTCACCGAGGAGGACCGCCGCAAGGGCCGCATCAGTGAATTGGAGTTCCTGGACAAGTGGAGCCCGGAGAAGGTCCAGGCCCGCATCGCGAAGGAACACAAGGAGGTGGACGTCAAGGCGAAGGCCCAGGCCCAGGCCGACGCCATGGCGAACATGAAGGCGCTGGCGGCCGAGTACGACAGCGCCTACGTGGAGGGCACGCACCTTCAGGCGAGCTTCGAGCAGGCCGTCCTGATGGACACGTCCGGCGCGGACCGGGACGCCGTCGCGGCGATGCTGAAGAAGGGCTACCTCACCGACGCGGAAGTCGTTCAGTACGCCGTGCAGGGCGTGGGCACGGACGAGGACGCGCTCAAGGAGGTCTTCGCCGGGAAGACGAAGGCGGAGATCCAGGCCATGGCCGAGGAGTGGGCCAAGGACCACCCCGCCGACCCTGGCGACACGCACACGCCCTTCGAGCGCTTCCGCGCGCGCATCGACGAGGAGCTGAGCGGACGCGAGGCCTTCGACATCCTCGACATGGTGGACTACGGCGAGCCCGTCACGCCCCGCGAGAAGGCGGACCGCGCCTGGCGCCGGGTGCACTTCGAGGCGAGCTCCACCAACAGCATGGCGTCCTCGGAGTACCAGCTGGTGCTGGACCAGGCGTCCGCGCTCGACGCCGAGGTGAGCGCGCTGGAGCTGCACGAGCGGATGCGCCCCAAGCCCGGGGACAAGAACTACACCGCCGACGGGCTGCGCAAGTGGCAGGAGGACTGGGAGAAGAAGTCCGAGCGCGTGCAGCGCCAGGGTGATTACGCCGACGAGTCGGTGCAGATGCACCGCGAGCAGGTGGACTTCATCACCGACCGGCTGGTGATGGTCCTCACCGCGGTGGTGATGGCGGTGGTGGTCATCATCGGCGTCATCGTCAGCATCTTCGCTCCGCCCGTGGGCGCGGGGTTCTGGGCCGCGTTCGGCGCATTCATGGCCAGCACGCCGGTGCTGGTGGGCACGGCGGTGGCGACGGCCGCCGTGACGATGCTGACCAAGGCCGCCATGAAGGGCAGCGCCTACGGCTGGGAGGAGGCCGCCACCGACGCGGGCGTGGGTGCCGTGGACGCGCTCACTGCCGCGGCCACCGCCGGCATGGGCACGAAGCTGCTCAAGCTGGGGTTCCTGGCGCGCATGGCGGAGGAAGGCGGGATGCTGGCGCGGGTCACTGCGCACGGCCTGGCCCAGGGCGCCGAAGGCCTGGTCCAGTCCGTGCCCTCCGCGTTCCTGGGCAACGTCCTCAACGACCAGAACTACAAGGGCGGCAACGCGCTCTTCAACGTGCTGGCGGGCACCGCGATGCAGGCGGCGCCGGGCGCGGTGATGGCCGGGGCCTTTGGCGCGCTGGGCGGCATCTCCAAGCCTCACGTGCCGCCGCGCACCCAGGACCTGCTCCACTTCCGGGGCACGCCGAAGGAGCGGCTGACCCTCTTCAAGAAGTGGAAGGCGGAGAACCCCGCCGGGAACATGAAGGAGTTCCTGCGCGAGTTCGACGACGGCCTGCTCAAGCAGATGTCGGGCGACTTCGACCGGCAGCAGCTCCAACGCGCCATGCGCAAGGAGCTGCTGGAGCACATCCCGCCCGCGCAGCGAAAGGCGTTCGCGAACACGCCCATCGAGCTGATCTCCGAGGCGGACTTCGAGGCGCTCACCGACAGCAAGTCCGCCCAGGCCGTCGCGATGTTCCGGCGGGGCAAGCCCACCATCGTCGTCAAGGCGGGCGCGGACCTGTCCGACCTGGGCGAGGAGGGCCTGCACCTGCTCCAGAGCCACGACAAGGCGACGCGAGACCTGATCAAGGCACTGGACGAAAGGGCGCTGCGGCACTGGGACAAGCTGCCCATCGAGAAGCAGTTCGAGCTCTACCGCAAGAAGCTGCTCCTGGAGATCGACGCGCAGCAGTCGCTGATGGCGTCACTGGAGGGCAAACGCGGCGTGTCCATGGATCCGGCGGAGGCCACTCGCCGCATCCGGCAGAGCGAAGCGACGCTGGAGAACCTGCGCCAGCGGATGAAGGAGGTGGACGCCTTCACGCCCCTGGACATGGCGGAGTTCGCCCAGGGCGTGCGCGCGAAGCCGCAGTACCTGAAGGAACCGCCGCGGCTGTTCACCAAGAAGCCTCCGGCGGCGAAGACGGCGGCGAAGACGAGAGGAGGCAAGAAGAAGGCCCTGGAGCTCACCGTGACGGACACGGAGCCTGTCATCCGGCAGTCAGGCCGGCCCAACGACGTGTGGCCCAACACCGTGCTTCACGCCGACCACCCGGAGGTGGGTCCGTTCACGAAGGCCGGCCCTGCGCCGGATGATCCGTTCATCCAGGGCGCCGAGCGACAGGTGTTCACCGAGGCGCAGCGCGCGCGCACCACGCTGGAGTTGGATCCGGCGGACACGGTGGCTCAGATCGGCCCCGCGTGGCAGGAGGTCAAGTACCGCCCCAAGGAGCTCCGCTACTACAAGCTGGTGGAGGTGACGCGCGCCAGCGGTGAGAAGGAATACATCGAGCTCATCCTGTCCAAGCGCTCCGGCAACCGCTGGGAGCCGCGCGGCACGCTCACCACCAAGGCCGGCGAGGAGCTGGAGAAGAAGCAGTCCCGGGCGTTCACGGAGGCGCTGCTCGGCGAACACCTGGGACCGACGGAGCGATTCCGGCGGCTGGACTTCAAGCCCAGGGGCGAGGAGCAAGGCAGCGGCATCGATGAAATCATCGTCGAGTTCGACCACGCCGCGGATCCGACGAGCGCGAAGCTCCACCTCATCGAGGTTAAGGGCGGCAAGCACGCCCCCCGGCTCAAGGACGTCACGGCGGTGGGAGAGAACCTCCGCAAGAACCTGGACGACCTGCAAGCGCAGCTGTCGGACCTGGCCTGGGCCCGGGCGAGAGGCCTGGGACCGGCGCACCTGGAGGCGCTGACCAAGGCCATCGACGAGTGGCGGATCTCCATCGAGCTGCGCGTGGGGCCCATCACCCCCATGCCTCCGCCGGGCTGGGAGCTCGTCGACCGCGTCGAACGCATCGCGGACGCGTGGCGCAAGATGTCCCTGGTCCGCGAGGTCATGCCCCACGGTTCGGCCCCTCGCGCGGAGATCGATGCCCTGATGGTTGTCTTCAGGGACGAGCTGAAGAAGGGCCGCGTCGGGTCCACGCTGAAAGCGCTGGACAAGGTGGAGAAGGCGCTCAAGGGCACGAAGCGCAAGCCAGGCCTGCTGGCCCAGTACAACATCGATCCAAGCGAGCTGAAGGGGCTCATCCACAGCCTGGATCCGAACGTGAAGCCGGGGGAGATCACCCGGATCATCGAACCGTTCGAGACCGCGAAGCGCATTCGCACGATCGGTCCCACCGGCAACGTGCTGGGCTGGGGGGACTTCGACATCACCGTCTCGCGCAGTTGGAGCAGCCGCCGATTCAAGCGCTTCGAGCTGGCGCAGATGCGGGACCTGCAGGCGGGGCTGGAGGACATCCCGGAGCTGGACCCCTCGACGTTCAGCACGCTGTCGCTCCGGGACCGGCAGCAGGCCCTCAAGAAGTCGGTGGGCGCGGCCATGGACGCGATGGGCGTCCCCCGGTCGCGCCGTCCACAAGTCCAGTTCCAGAACCTGCCGGCTGGGGACTACGGCTGGATGGAATGGGACTTCAACGTCACGCACCAGGGCCGGCTCGCGCCCGTGAGCCGGCGTGGCGTCATCGTCATCAACGAGAACCTGGACGTGGGCGACGCGGTGGGCACCGCCGTCCACGAGTCGCGTCACTACTATCAGGCGTATCAGGCCTACCAGTATTCGATTGGCCGACAGTCGCATCCGTTCTCACGCCGGTGGTGGCGCAACCTGCCTGGCTCCGGCGGCCACTACTACGGGCCGGGAGACCCCCGGTACTTCCGGCAGCCCATTGAAACGGACGCGGAGAGCTTCGGCCGCCGCGTCATCGATCTCTTGCCGCCTCGCTGGCCTCCTCCATGATGAGGTTCCGACATGCGCGTCGCTCCTTCCACCTCCGTCACCTGCTTCGTGTGCGGCTCCACGTTCACCGTCCACAACCGGGTGGACCTGGCCGGAGGCCGACGGACCGTCCTCCAGGAACCGTCGGCCTGTCCCTTCTGTGATGCGCCCCTGCGGAGCATCCCCAAGCTGGACGTGGGCGTGGCCAAGAGCCTCTTGCTCACCGAGGCCGGCGCGCCGGAGGAGAAGAAGACATACGGAACGGTAGAGCGGTTCCTGGAGCGCTTCACCCGCACGGAGGCGGAGGTGGACACGCTGCTGACGTTGGCGCGCGAACTGGACCTGGAGTCCTGGGAGTCGGGCAACCTGGCGCGGCTCCAGCGGAGCAAGGATGCGGGGCTGAAGACGGAGACGAAGTTCGTCTCGAAGCTTCGCAAGGAGGCGGAGGACGGTGGCCTCTTCGAGCGATTGCAGCGCGCCGCGACGACCGTCAAAGATGCGCACCGCGCCCTGTGGAAGCACCACATGGCCCTCTTCCAGCAACGGCAGCAGCCGTGAACGAGGCGGAGTGACATGGCTGGAATCCCCGTGAACGTTCCAGGCACCTGGGCCGGGCTCTTCTCCGCCGAGTGGGGAGAGGACACCCACGCGCGCGAGCTCATGAAGCGCTTCTCGCCCATCGCGCTGACGAAGGCGAACACGCCCGTTCAATACCTGCGGACGCTGGCGGATGTGCTCGCGTCGCTCATCGTGTTGACGGGAGCCGAGGAGGCCCGCGCGGCGGCCACGCCCCTGGTGCCACTGTGTGCGGCTGGAATCGAGCAGGCCGGGGGGCTCTTCGATTCAGTGGATCCGCCGCGAGTCGCCCTCCAGGTGCTGTCCTTCGTGAACGCGGCGGAGGCGTGCGGGGCCGCGCAGGGGCTGGTGCAGGCGTCGCCCGCGAAGGCGTGGCTGGAGGCCCTGGCGAAGAAGGTGAAGAAGCTGGATGACGTGTTGCTCTATCGCTGCGGGCTGGTGGCGCTCTGTCTGGGGGAGCCGGACCTGGCGGCGAAGCTGGTGGGAGGTGGGAAGCTTCCGGAGACGCTCACGCCCGGGGAGCGGTTCGGCTTCAACGTCCAGGGCTTCGTGCGCTACCTGGCGACGGCGATGAAGGTCGGGGCACCGTCTGAAGCGGTGCGGCCCGCGTGGGAGTCCTTCGTGGAGGGCTTTCCGAAAAAGAAGGCCGCGGATCAGGTCTCGTGGAGTGACCTGCTTTGGGCGGCTCGCGCGTACTTCGTGGGCGTGGAGGGGCGGCCGGTGGCGCGGGTGGGTGAGTCGCTGCATGCGCTCGTGAAACCGGACTGATGCGCTCCCCTGCCCTCGTTGCTCGGCCTGAGGTTTCGTTCGAGGTGATGGACCGGGTGCTGTCCGCGCTGGGCTGGTTCCTCCAGTCCGAAAGCCAGACGCCTCCGCTCATCCCAGGGGAGCCGGAGTTCGCGGTGTACGTGAAGCGCGGGACGGACACGACGCTCCATTGCACGTTCAACCCGGTGCTCCGGTTGCGGGTGCTCGAGTTCTCCGGAGGCAACGCCGTGGGGGAATGGGTGGCCGTGCGCAAGGCGGTGCCGGTGATGGAGGCCCCGGCGCTCGCGGCGCTGCTGGCGTCGTCGGAGACACGGGAGGTGCTGCTGGGGTTGATGGCCACGGAGACGCTGCGGGAGCGCTCGTCGATGGAGCGCGTGGCGGCGCTTCGCTTCCATCCGGAGTTCAGCGTGTCTCGGACAGCGGAGCGCGTGCTGGCGTCGCTGGTGCCGGACGGGACGGAAGAGGCGTTCGCGCGGTTGAAGGCGGAGAAGGAGGCGCATCCGGATCGCTCCGTGCTGTTCGCGCACCTGCCGGGGGAGGAGCAGCGGCGGCAGGTGTTGCGCTGGCTCATCCATGATCAGGCGGCGTCGAATCCGGACGTCGACGCGGTGCTGCGCTCCGCACTGGTGGACGCGGACGCGGAGGTGCGGGTGACGGCGGTGATGGCGGCGGCCCGGCTCCAGGCGAGGGAGGTGCTGCCGGCGCTGCGCGAGGCTCGGATGCCTACGTCGACGCGGGAGGGCGCGGACCCGAGGGACCGGCAGTTCTATTCAAACCTGCGGGACCTGGTGGCCCATGTACTCGCGGGCCGGCCGCTGCCTCCGGAGGGTTCGCCGAAGCGTGAGCGGATGGCGCCGCTGCTGCGCGCGCTGTCGGGTCCCGCGGAAGTTCGGGACGACCCCACGCTGCTGTTGCATGCGCTCACGACACCGGTGGATCCGGGGCCGCGTCCGGTGGGACTGCCCGAAGCGGTGGTGGAACGGGAAGGCACGTACCGGCTGCGCCGCTCTGGGTTGGAGGCGCGCTGGGTGCCTCCGGTAGAGCATTGGCTGGGGACAGGGCCGACGCTGCGGCGGGTGACGTCACCGGGGTTCTTCGTCGCTCGGGTGCCCGTGAGCCGGGCCGCGGCGGCCTGGGCGATGGCGGCTTCACAGGGGCCGGTGGGGACTGCGGGGCCGGACGCGGAGGAACCGCTGCCGTGCACTCTCGTGGAGGCAGAGAAGCTGTACTCGGCGCTGTCACGCATTGAAGGCGTGGAGCTGCGGCTGCCTTCCGGTGAGGAATGGGAGATGGCGGCCCGTGGGCCTGATGGACGGCTGTTCCCGTGGGGCAATTCGATGCGGGACGACGGGGCTGCTCGGGCTTCGCCCTGGGGCGTGGAGAAGCTCGTGGCTTCGCTTCCGCAGTGGGCGCGGGCGGGACTGCTGTGCGGGGGACGGGAACAGCCGCTGTGCGCTTCGCGCCGCGAGGTGTTGGCAGGGGTGGGCGCCGTGCGGTGGGTGCTGGCCCCCTGAGGCTGACTGGCAGTTCGAGGACGCAGGGGCTGCCGCTCACGAATCTGGGGCCCCTGGGATGTCGGGGGAGTTTCAGGCTGGCGGCCACCTCCGGGGACGAAGCGCCTCGAACCTGTCCGATTGTCGGACAAGTTTCCCGAGGCCGCAGCCCCAAGGCCCTCTCCCCTCGGAACCACCAGCCAGTGTCCTCGTCCGCCGAGTCGGGGCGGGCTACTTCTTCGGCATCCGGATATTGGGGTTCGCCGTGACTCGGGGGGTGCTCTTCGCCTTGAAGCTGCCACCGGCCGCGGCCTTCATCGTGGGCCCCTTGGCCGCGGTTCCCAGTTGGGCCCTGGCTGTGTCCGTCTTGGGCTGCTGCGATGGCGCGATGGCCTTGTTCATGGCGGGCTTGCGGTCGGGTGTCTTCCGCGTCTGGGACGTCATTGTCTTCATGGGTTGCCTCCGGGAATGCGTCCGGCGGGGATGCCTTCCAGCTTGAGCGACACACCGGGCTGCGCTGGGACTTCCAGATTCACCAGGCCCCCCGCGCCGGTGAGGTGCACGTCCGGGCCAATCTCCAGACGACAGCCCACGGCCGGGCGTCCCGCGTGGTCCTGGACCAGCAGCCTGCGCCGGTCGTCGCTCACCACCACCGACGGGCGCCTCAATGCGACCTGCGCCTGCGCGATGAGCACGCAGCGCCGACCCTTCACGCTCGCTCGGACCTGGGCCCGAATCCGGGCGACTCCGGGTGTCTTGTCTTCGGGAGGTCTCGCGAGGAGCGTGGCACTGTCCGAGGGTGGACCTGGGAGGACCGCGCCTTCCCAGACCGCTTCGAACCCTTCGTCCAGTCCCACCGCCGCGAGCGACAACGGCACGCGGATGGGCTCCGCGCCCAGCCAGAGTTCGTCCGGCGCGACGATGGCCACTTCGGGATCCAGTTGGATGTCCGCGAGCCAGGACCAGCGCTCGGTGAGCAGGTCCGCGAGCCAGCCGGCTTCTTCTGGCGACATGCGTGTCAGAGCCTGATCCACGTGCGCAGGGTCCGCCAGTCGTTGGAGCGCCGCTGCGCCGTCCTTGAACCGGGCGTTCTCCAACAGGCCGTCGAGCTGGCCCGGAAGCTGTTTCGCGAGGGAGCGCAGCAGATGGCCCAATCGCTGTCTTGGAGGAAATGCGTTCATCCTCGCCTCCTCCACAGCGAGCGGCCGGTCATCCGGCGCCGCAGTCGCTGTTCTGCTTGCTGGAGCACTTCGGCGTCCCTCGCCGTGAGGCGGCGGCCGTTCACGAAGAAGGCCCGTGCGTTGGTTTCTGGTTCGTATTCCGGTGCTTCTTCCCACACGGGTTCTTCATCCGGTGCTTCGGGGCGTGGCGGTGCTGAGACTCGCGGCGGAGGCAGCAACGTCTTCACTTCGATGTGCACCGGGCCTGGTGCTGTGTGCCTCGTGGCCCGTGATGGGGGGAGGATGGATTCGCCCTGTTCCTCCGATTGGGAAGGTCGCGGAGTCCGTGATTCAGGTCGGTCGTGACGACGTGGCCCGAGTTCCTCCTGGAACGGTGGGGCCTTCCGTGTGTCCGGTGCCGGCGGTCGGTCCAGGGCTCGTGGTATCCGTCTCCTCCGTGGAGGTACCCGTGCGGACGTCTCCCCTTGCTCCACTGGGGGAGCGGGTGGTGACGCTTGTGTGGTGGCGCGCGCGACGCGATGGCGGCGTGTTGAGGACTCCGGGACCCGTGCGCTGATCCGTGGGCGTTCGGCGTTCTTCTCCATGGCGGGTCTCGGCACCCGGCTCCTTCGCGGACTTGGAGCCTTCACGCGTGTTTCGACGGCGAGAGGGACCTCTGAGGCCGTCTGGCTTTCAGGTTTGGGCCGGTCGCCTCGTTGTGAAGGGACATCCGTGCCCTCGGTGCGAGGACGAAGTGGTCGTGGCTCCGCGACCTCCGTCTGGAGTTCTGGGGCGTTGGGGACAACGGGGAGCGCGAGCGTCGGAGGCAGTTTCCCGTCTGGACTCCGGGTCACGGGTTCGACCGGTGGCCGTGGTTCCTGGAGCTGCGCCGACGTGCCGCCAGGTCGGGGAACGCGACGGCGGATGGGTGGGATGGGTTCCGTTGCGGCTGGGACTTCGACCCGCTCAGGACTCTTGAACACGGGTGGCATCACGTTGTCAGGCTCCGTGAATCCCATGGACCTGGGGCCTGTCGAGGGCGCGGCGGTCTTCACCGCGCGGCCTGGCTCCCCTTCCCGCCTCCGCGCACCCGGCGTTGGCAGGGACGGTGGCAGCGGCGGATCCACCTTGAAGTCTCCGCGCTCTCCTCGCTCCAGGGGATGGAGCACCCGGTCCAGTTCCGTCAGCAGCGCGGCCACCACGAAGAGGTCGTCTCTGGCTTCGCTCATGTCGGAACTCCCAGCCAGGACTTGAGGACCGTGGTCGCGGCCCTCAGCTCCGGATCCCGCAACACCGTCTTCGTCACACCGCCATCCTGCACCGTGATGTTCGCCGTGCCTGAATCCAGCTCGATGGGGAGCATGACTCCCGTGGCGAGGCTCGGGCCTCCGAAGCCCTTGAAGTCGCGTCGTAGCGTCACGTCGCGGACCAGCGCCTTGGGCATCTGCAAATCGCGCAGCGTGATGACCACGACCTCTTCGTCGTCCTCGCAGCACAGCGGCGTGGGCGTCGTTGCCACCTCGTCGTCCGCTCGGGCCGCCGCGCCTGTGCGCACGTCCACCGTGTCCACGGTGGCTACGCCCTGCCACCACGTTCCTTCGTCGTCCGCTCCGCGCACGAGCAACAGCTCCCCCGGCCTTGCGACCTGCACCGGTTTGCTCGAGCCAGATGTGCTCGTCAGCGGGATGCCATCCAGGAACAGCCGCGTCGCTCCGACCTCCACCGGCGGCAGCAACTTGAACGTCTGGCCTGGATACGGCGCGGCCACCGATGACGGCACCAGACCCAGCGCGCCACCGCCCTGCCCCAGGATCAGGTTCAGCTTCGCGCCCAGTGCGATGATCTCCTGCACCACCCCGTCCACCTGCGGTCCCGCCGCCGCGTGCCCATCCAGCAACTCCTGCGTGGAGATGGACACCGCGCTTCCACCCACGGGCGACCCGATCCTCACCATTCCGGCGACTCCAGGCAGCTTCGCATCCGTCGCGATGGACACATTCAGCGGCGCGATGAGCAGCCGCTTCTCGGCCCCTTTCACCTCCCAGCCCAGCACCAGCGCCAGCGTGGGCCGGTCCCCTCCCACGTTCGCCACGTGCCCCGCCTGCACCTGCCCCAGGTCCACCGTGGGCGTCACAGACAACGCCGTCGCCTGCGTGAGCGTGTCCTTCACCAGGGCCACCGGTCCCACCAGCGGGATTCCCGTGGACTGTCCCGCGAGCACCCGCGTCAGGCTGTCGCAGAATGGCTTCAGCACGAGCTTCAGCAGCGGTGCCAGCGCGGCCCGGTTGCGCACGTCGAACCATCGCTGACGGAACACCCAGTGGAAGCGCAGCGACCATTCCAACGTCCGGAGCATCCGCAGCGACCCGTCCGGATACGCCAGCCGCGACGCCACCGCTTCGTCCATTCCCTTCCCCGCCTCGATGTCCAACGTCATCAGCTCGTTGGACAGCTGTCCGGGGATGCCGGGTGAATCCGCCCTCCGCAGCGTGGTCTTCAACGACGCCAGCCCCGACACGGACGCAATCACGGTGCGTGGCGGCTGGAGCGCCGTGGCCACCGCGCCGTAGTCCGTCGCCGACGCCTGAAGTGAATCCGCCGCGCGTTGGAGCGCATCCGTCAACTCCAGGGCCGCGCCCTGATTCTCCAGCGTGGCCTTCGCCTGGAGCAGCACGTTCCGGTCCGCCAGGCACTCGCTCTGGCGCGTCGCGGCGCCTGACGCCACGGGGTCGAACGCGCTGGACGCGGACGAGACGGACAGCCCATTCAGCACGCTGCTCAGGGACACCGTCTCCGATGTCGTCTTCAACTCCGCCCGCCTCGTGGTGCGCAGGCCCGTCCAGGTCCCCAGCTCCGCGACGCCGCTCTCCGCCGCATCCTTCCGCTGGTCCGTGGTGAAGAGCCCCGCGTCGATGGCGTCGTCCACGGTGCCGCTCACCGACAGGGGCCCGAAGTCATACGTGGGCACTCGCACCGCCACCTCGCCGCCGTGCTTCTCGTCGCGGAACGCGAACAGCGTCACCGTGCCCGCGAGCAACGCCGCACCCGTGAGCTTCCCGTCTCCATCCGCTCCGATGGTGCCCACCGCGAACTCCAGCTCCTCCACGCCCGGCAGCCGGCTCTCACTCCCCACGAGCGAACCGACGGACACATTCGGCAGCCCTTCGCCCCGGGGCGCGGAGGCCAGCGCTGGCGCGAGCGCGATGCCCACCGCGCGACGACGGGCCCGCTCGATGACGTTGAACACGGGCAGGAGCGCGCACACCGTCTGGACGTGCGGCGCGTCCTGATCCGCCACGCCGTCCATGCGGTCCAGGAACGCCTCCAGCTGCTTCCAGGCCGCCTGCCAGCCATCCAGCTCCGCGCTCAGGCGTGTCACCGCGCTCACGGGCCAGTTCCCTTCTTTGGCGTGCCGGGTGGCGGCGTGGACGCGTCAGCCGCGGGGGGCTGCGGACCCGGCGGACGTTCGGACGCGCCCGGACCTCCGAAGCCGATCGCCAGCGAACGCCCTCCCCGGCGCTGGGCGTGCTTCGTGGACGCAATGCCCTCCAGGATCTCCTTCTGTTCCTCCACGTGCTCCTTCGACTGGTCCAGCACCTCCACCAGCGCGGAGCGGCTCCGCTCGGCGGCGGCCTTCAGTTCATCTGGCGTGCGCCCCATCGCCTTCACGAACCTCTGGGGCGCCTTCTCCACCGCGTTCACGAACTTGTCCGCCTGCTTCTGGGCCGTCGTCTTCAGATTGCCCCAGGCGTCCTTCACCTCGTCCGTGTTCGCCTCCAGCACCTGCGCCGCCTCGCTCTCCAGCAGGGCCTTCTTCACGTCCTGGAGCGTGAGGTCTCCCGACGCCAGCTCCATCGCGGACGACAGGCCCAGCAGCTCCCAGAGCATCGCGGCCTTCGCCAGGTTGGGCCCCGCCGCCAGCAGGCAGATGCCTCCCACGTAGCCTCCGGGGGGCCGGCTCGTCGCCGTGAGGAAGGCCTGCTTCAGCCCCGCCACTCCGCCCGTCGTCGACACCGGCAGCGCGTACATGCCCGCGGACTTCAGCGCGTTCAGCAGGTCGATGATGGCCTGCACCGCCTGCGCCAGCTTCATCAACACCTGCACCTTGTCCTGCATCGCGGCGGCGAGACTCCGGAGAAGCGTCGCCAGGTTGTCCACCGACAGGAGCAGCGCCCTCAGCGCCTCCGGGAGGATGAGCAGCTTCTCCAGGTCCGGGAACAGGTCGCGCATGCGCGCGGACTTCCAGTCCGGATTCACTGACCTTCCGCGCGCCCGGCTGCGGCGAGGATCCAACGCGCCCTTGGGGTACTTCTCGAACGCCTTCTTGAACGCGCTGATGTTGAGCAGCTTGCCCAGCAGGTACAGCGCCTGCCGGAGCGCATCCAGCGACGGTGCCGCCATCACGATGAACACCGCCTGCACCGGCGCGCCGTCCGTCACCGTCGGGCGTGAGTCATCCCCTGGATCATCGAAGGACGCGACGAACCGCCCCGCCCAGCGCGCGAAGCCGTCCGGCGTCACCGGCGGGCGCTCCAGCGCGAAGCCCGCCTTGAAGTCCTTGGGGATGTTCGGGATGAAGCCGGTCTCCGCCAGGTTCGTCTCCGTGGGCCCGATGCCCGGCGCGTCCGCGTAGAGGTACGCGCCCGCGTTGAGCAGGTCGTTGATGATGTCCTTGAGCAGCTCGTAGGCCGCGAGGATGAGCGCCCGGAACGGATCCGGCAGCCCCAGGAGGATGGCCGCCAGCGCCTGGAGCAGCGCCTGCACGAACTGGAGCACCGCGATGATGATCTGCAGCGGCGGCTTGACGATGCCCACCAACTGCTCCAGCCCCGGCGGCACGCCGATCAGCAGCGGCCGCCACGCGGGCCCACTCCCGGCGTCCGTGCCGGTGGCGTCCGTGCCTTCCGCATCCTCCAATGCCTTCGCCAGGTCCTCGCAGCAGGCCTCCAGCGCGCCGTGGAGTTCAGCGATAGCGGCGTCGTTGAACTCGGCCACGCGCGTCCTCCCGGGTGCGTTGTTCCAGCTCCATCAGCTTCTCCAGCCGCTCGGCGTCCTGGGCCACGCCCACCGCCGCCGCCTGGAGCAGCAGGGCCTTCACCTCCTCCAGCCGCTCACGCAGCACCGAGGCTTCCAGTGGCTTCCAGTCGGGAGCCTTCATCGCGTCACCCCACCGGCATGCGCTTGACGAAGCCGAAGTAGGACCAGTCCAGCATCGGCGTCATCGCCGCCCAGACATCCAGCAGTGGCCCGTACGCGGCCACCGTCATCGGGTTCACCGCCTTGAGGATCTGCGCCAGCATCGTGAAGTGGATGGCCAGCCCGTCCCCCAACACCATGGGCGAGATGGCGGTGATTCCTCCCATCTGGCACACGCCCAGCATCGTGTTGATGGACACGTTGCCCGCCAGCGCGTCGATGGAGACAGCGTTGAGCGACGGGCCCGGCATGTCCGGCATCGCCGCGGCCACCTTCACCGCCTTGCCCGCGGCGAGGTTCACGTTGCCGCCGGACGTGACGCCGTAGCCTCCCACCGCTGTCTCCTGCGACGCGCCGGAGACGATGCGCGTGTGGCTGCCCTGGATGCGGTCCTCGCGCGGACCGCCCACGATCTCCTTCACGCCGCTGCCACCCACCGTGCGCGAGTAGCCCGCAACGTCCACC
This sequence comes from Corallococcus sp. AB032C, assembly GCF_003668935.1. Taxonomy (NCBI): domain Bacteria; kingdom Pseudomonadati; phylum Myxococcota; class Myxococcia; order Myxococcales; family Myxococcaceae; genus Corallococcus; species Corallococcus sp. AB032C. The sequence continues at coordinate 50,325 of NZ_RAWP01000019.1, forward strand.
TTCTCCGTCAGCGACCCCGTCACGTGCAGCGACACGTCCCCGCCCACGTCGCGGGTGTGACTGCCGTCCACCGTCTCGTCCTGCTTGCCCGCGACCTCCAGGTGGTCGTCGCCGTCCACCTCCGCGGAGCGGTTGCCCTCGTTCACCGTGCGCTCGTTGCTGATGAGCCGGTCCAGGCCTTCCGCGGACAGGATGACGCGGTTGCCCTGCCGGTCGTGGATCTCCACACGCGCGGTCTCCGGCCGGTCGTCCAGGACGATGTAGTGGCCCGTGGCGGACTTGAGCATCCGCACGCCCGGCACCGCGGACTGGGGCGGGTAGTCGTGCTTGGGAATCTCGCTGACGTCCGGAGCCACTCGCGCGGTGGAGTCTGGCTGGCCCAGGTCCGCGAGCGCGGGCTGCCCCCACCACATGCCGCTCCAGATGGGCTGGGACAGGTCTCCGCCCTCGAACTCCACCCAGACGCCCGCGCCCACGTCCGGCACCACGAAGAGGCCCTGATCCGGTCCCGCGTACGGCGTGCACGGCATGGCCCAGCCCGTGGCCACATCCCCCATCAGGCGCGGCACCACGCACTGGATGCGCCCCAGGTTGAGCGGGTCCGAGACGTTCGTCACATAGCCCCGGTACTTGCCGAAGTAGCGGCTCTCCGTGCGTTCGATGAGCTGCTGCAGCAGTTGTTCGATCATCGCGCGCTCCCCAGGTCGTCGTCCTCGTCGTACTGGCGCACGCCGGAGACGTCCGACAGGTTGATGTAGACGGGTGTGGCGCCATCCGGCCCGGTGAGGTGGACGACGTCGTCGATGAGCTCCACCACCAGGCCCACGTACACCTGGCCCAACGTGGTGAAGAGGTAGCAGCGCTGCCCCATGCTGGCTTCGAGCAGCTTGCGCATCACTCCTCCAGCTTCTGCACCAGCCGAGTGGCCAGCTTCACGCGCGTGTCCACCCAGATGCCCACGTCGCGCTGGCGCTCGGAGGCGAGCCTGCGGCGCGCGGCGCGCACCAGGTCCTGGAGCGTCACGGGCACCGTGGGCACCGGCGGCAGGCGGGAGATGCGCACGTCCAGCGCCCTGAGCACCGCGGTGTCCAGGTCCAGCTTCGCGCGCGTGCCGGCCAGGTTCTCCAGCGTCGCGGCCTTCGCGTCGGGCGCGTCCGGCGTGGCGGAGAGGGAGACTTCGGGCAGCGCGGTGCGCTGGAGGGCGACACGGCCACTGAGGGCGAAGGGGTCGGGCATGGGGGTGTCCTCGCGAAAGGGACTTCCAGCGCTACGGGTTGAGCTCCACCACGGCGTCGGCTTCCTGGACGTGCACACCGGAGGTGGTCGCGTTGCCGACGGCCGCCACGCGCGAGCCGCCCAGGATGATGACGGAGTGGGCATACGGATCCGGCAGCGGCTCCGGTGGGAGAGGCCGGATGCCCGCGTCCTGCACCGGTATGGGGCCGGTGGTGCCGCCCGTGTAGAACGAGTCCGCCAGCACCTCGTGCAGCACGGAGACATTGAGGATGCTCTCCTTCACGGTGGACGCCGCCGAGTCGATGCCGAGCACGCTCTTGTCCACCAACTGGAGGGCCTTCTTCGGGTCGCCGTCCGCCGCGGTCAGCACGGAGCGCACCTGGCCCTGCACGTCCTCGGGCTTGTCCGCGTGCATCGCGACGCGGTCCACCAGGTCCCGCAGCGCGCTCGTGGGCGAGTCGTCCTTCGTCACCGCGATTCCGTAGAGCGTCCGGGCCGCCATGCTCACGTCCATGGTCGCGGGCAGCTTCGAGCGGACGTCCTGCATCGTCGCGTTGTCCAGCACGCCCTTGGCGGGGACCTCCGCCCGGGCCTGGGGAGGGAGGGGCGTGGGTTGGAAGACGAGCTCCGCGAGCAGCGTGGAGAAGGCATCGCTTGCCACGTCGCGGCGGCGCTGGAGGCCGCCCAGGAGCAGCTCCTGGTCCAGGGGCACGCCCAGGGTGGAGCCTCCGCCCACGGGAATCTGGAGCGTCAGCCTGTCCGAGGGCATCAGCCACTGGGGACGCACCACCGGCGGGGGCGGCGTCACCGTCTCCGCTCCCAGCACCACGTTGCCGGTGAAGGTCACCGGCGCTTTCTCCACGCGCAGGACGACGACGTTCACCGCGTCCAGGCACTGGCACCGGTTGCCGCTGAAGACGGTGGAGTCCGCGCGGCGCAAGTACACCGCGCCCACGCCGCCCTCGCTGCGCAGCTCGTTGCCGGACACGGCCGCGGAGATGACCGCGCCGCCGTTGCCCAGCAGGAGCAGCGCAGGGCCTCGCGCGGTGATGTCGTTGCCTTCCACCTGCACGCCCCGTTTCTCCTTCACCACTGGTTTCGGGAGGATGGGGATGGGCTTGACGAGGAAGTCCACCAGCGCGGGCTGCACCAGCGCCGTCGTCGCCGTGAGATAGCGCGAGGCCGCCGCGCTGGCGCTCAGGGTGGGTGCGAAGTCCGCGGCCGTCACCGCGAGCGCGCGGTTGAGCACCGGCCCCGTGGCGAACTTCTGCTTCAACGAACCCAGCTGCACCAGGTCCTCCACGCGGGGCACCGACGCGAGCGTGGCGATGGAGGACGGCGATGAATTGCCGGGGACCGTGCGGCCATCCGTGCTCGGCTTGGGCACCGGGTCCGTGGCGAGGAAGGGCACGCGCGACAACTTCGTCACCAGGTCCGGAGGCAGCGTGTCGGTGACGACGAGGACGCCCGCGCCTCCGCCACCACCGCCCGCGTGGCGCACGGTGTTGCCGCGCACCACCGTCTCGCCTCGCCAGTCGATGGCCACCTCGTGGAGCACCGCCTGCGGCAGCGTGTTGCCGCTCTCCAGGAAGACGTTGCCCTTTACCACCAGCTCGCCGGAGCCCACGAAGGAGGCCACCGCCTGGCCCATGCCGGGCTCGCCCGCGGTGGGCAGGCCCGCGCACGCGAAGAGGTGGTTGTCGGAGACCACCGTCACGGACAGGTCCGGCCGCAGCCGCAGGCCCGACACCGCGCAGCCCTCCAGCCGATTGCCATCCACGTCCAGCAGTGAGCCTGGATCCGTGGGCGCCTCCGTCAGCAGGTGCCCCGCCGCGCCCAGGGCGGTGATGCCGGTGACGGTGTCGCGCACGGTGTTGTCCGCCAGCCGCACGCGGCCCTGCACGCCGGACACGAAGAGGCCGTCCGCTGGCAACGGGAAGGTGTCGAAGACGGGATCCACCAGGTCGCCGGGGTCCGGGGCCTCGCCGCGCGCCAGCTGCTCCAGCGACTTGCGCAGCATGTCCAGGATGCCGTCCAGCTCCTGCATGCCGGTGACGACGGCGACGAGCGACGCGGAGACCTTGTCGGAGCGCTGACGCAGGTACTCCTGGAGCCGCGCGACTCGTGATGCGTCGTCCTCGGCGGGGTCCAGGGCCTGCTCCACGGCGCGCAGCAGGACCGCGGCGGCGTCCAGCTCGGCCGTCACCGCGCTGGATTTGGCGACGGCCTCCGCGGCGGTGGTCGCGGGCTCGTCCACCAGCAGGTGCAGGGCCTGGCGCGCGGGCACACCGCCGTTGCCGCTGGTGAGCGCGGTGATGGCGTCGCTCACTCGCTGGAGCGCCAGCGTGCGGAGCCTCCCCTGGATGCCCGCGATGTCCAGCACGCGGTCGTACTGGGAGAGGTAGAGCTGCAACGAGCCGCTGAGCACCGGCCCCGGCGCCATGCCGCGCACCGCCAGCACCAGCGCGCCCAGGGCGGAGACCCAGCGCTCCAGCGGCTCCGCCTTCACCGGCACGGGCGGTAGGGGCATGGGCAGCACCTCCAGTGTCTGCACACGGATGCGGTCCAGGAGGCTCCGGGCGATGGCCACCTGCTCCATGCGCTTCTGCGGCTGGGCAATGGCGTCGAGCACCGCCTGGTGCGCCTGCAACGAGAGCGCGGACAGCTCCGCGTCGCCGCTCACCAGCTCGCCCAGTTGGCCCACCGCGGTGCCGAAGGAGCGCAGCTGCTTCTCCACCGTGTCGTCGGACTCAGAGACGAGGCCCGCCGCCTGCCGGTCCAGGTTCGTGGCGTACAGGCCGATGGTGGCGGTGAGCCCCTGTGCCGCGACGCGCGCGCCGTCCTCCGGCGTGACGTCCGACGAGGGCAGCACGCCGGTGGTGAAGTCCAGCACCTGCTTGAGGGTGGCGCGCATGCGGTCCACCACCGGCTGCATCTGGCCCCCGGTGCGCTCCACGTCGCGGTAGTCCGCCTCCACTTGCGAGGCCAGCGCGGGGTGGAGCTGCTGGAGCTGATCCGTCAGGGCATCCTTGGACAGGCGCAGCTGCACGAGCACGTCCGTATTGGCCTTCGCGCCCCGCGTGCCCGGCTGGAGCGGCAGCTGTTGCAGCGCGGCCTGGGCGAAGGTCCCGATGATGGTCTTCTTGGGTCCCACGGCCTGGCCGATGACGGGCTGCCGCGCGCGCTGCGCCTGCGCCTCGCGCAGCTGGGCCACCTGGCTCAACGCCCCCGCCAGCGTGACGATCGCGGTCAGGTCACCCGGCCCGCCCTGCACCCGGGCCAGGGCCTTGAGGAGGATCTCCTTCGTGTCGGAGGGCAGGCCCTGCACCAGCGAGTCGAAGGCGCCCTTGATGCGGTCCGCCGTCGTCGCGACGGCGTCCTTGCCGGACACGGTGGCCAGATCGAACTGCGCCACCATGTCCCACGCCTCCTGGGACACGGGGTCCGGCGCGGTGAAGCTGGAGGCGCGGCTCAGCGACGAGCGCACCGCGTGCGCGGTCTGGGTGTGGTCGTTGAAGCTCTGGGCGGCGCGCAGATCCGCGACGTCGTTCTCCAGCGCGGAGAGAATGGAGTCGGGCACGGTCCCCAGGTCCTCCAGCTCCACCAACAGGGTGTCGAGCGGGCCATACAGGCCCCGGCCAAGCTTCTGGCGTCCGTCCACGTTCGCGCCCGTGTACTGCAACACGATGGCGTACAGGCCCACCACGGCGGAGTGCACGTCCGCGCGCTCCGGGCGAACGGTGGCGCTCGTGACACTGAGTTGCTGGAGGACCACGGTGATGGGCGGCAGCTTCACCGGCCCCGTCACGGGCGGCGGCTGCGTTGTTGTCACCGGCGCGTGCACGCCGTCCACCTCGTTGCCCTCCACGGTGATGCTGGAGCCGGACACCACCGCGATGCCCGCCGCGCGCACCTCCGCGTCCGGGAGTCCAGGCGCGCCGTAGGCCTCCGTGCGCCCCACCTGGAGCAGCCGGTTGCCGCGCACCTGCGCCTCGTCCACGCCCGCGAGCACCACCGCGCCCCGGAGTGTCAACCGCTCCAGCCAGCGCAGCGCAGCGTCCAGGGGAGCGCGCACGCGGGTCGTGGCGTTGGCGAGCAGCGCCTCCACGAGCGGCCGGGGACGGGACTTCGCGTCCGCGCTCAGCACGGCCTCCAGGCCCGGGTCCAGGCGGGACAGCGCCAGCGTGTTGTCCTCCTGCGACGGAACGTCCGCGAGCGCCACCTGTTCGAAGCGGTTGTCCTCCACGCGCAGGCGTCCCACCGCGCCGCCCGTGCCCCAGGTGCGCACGGCCGAGTCCCCCAGCGCGCGCACCACGTTGCCCCGGATGCGCACGTCGAACACCGGCTGTGGACCGCCCAGCAGGATGCCGAAGCCCGGCGTGGACTCGCCGTCGCCTTCGATGCGGTTGTCCACCACCTCCACGTCCGAGGCGGGGCGGCCGTTGGACGCGCCGTCATCCAGGCCGTCGCCCACGACGATGCCGGCCACCACGCCCAGCACGGACGCGGCGGGCACGGCAGGGAGGGAGATCCATGATTCGCGCACTCGCAGTGCCCGGCCCGCCAGTTGGATGCCCACCTGGAACAGGCCGTCCGACACGGCGTTGCGGATCTCGTTGCCCACGACGTCCACGCCGTCGCCCGCGACCTGGATGCCCACGGCCGCGGAGCCCAGAATCTGGTTCTCCGCCACCACCACGCGGTCCACCGGCCCCGCGAGTCCCCCTTCCGCCAGGTCCTGCACCAGGATGCCCACCTGGAAGCCCTGGATGCGGTTGCCGCGCACCTCCACGCCCGCCAGGCGCCCATCCGCCACGTGGATGCCCGTGGTCGCGTCCCCCAGCGGCTGGAGCCGGTTGTTGGTGATGGCCAGCGCGTCCACGAAGAGGCCCGCGCGCGGGAAGGACGCGAGGAAGCGCTCCGCGAGATACGGGGCATACGGCGCCACCGCGATGCCTGTCGCCGCGCCGACGCGGTTCTCGTCGATGACGATGCGAGCGCAGGTGCCCGTCACCAGCACGCCGGTCGCCTCGGAGCCGGCCTGGTTCGCCTGGATGAGGCAGCGGCGCAGCGTCACGCCGCTGGAGTCCGCCAGCGTCACCACGCCGTGAGGCAGCGCCGCCAGCGCGTCGAGCAGCGGCTTCGCCTCCGGCACGTCCTCCAGTGGCTGGCCTGGATGCTGGCGTTGCAGCTTGCGCAGCTGCACCAGGGTGGCCACCACGGAGCCCGCCGCGCGGCCCTGGCCCGGGACGATGGCCTTGATGCGGTCGACGACCACGTCCACGAAGTCGGCTTCTGCGGACGGGTGCTTCACGTCGTCCTCCTCCAGCACCCGGTCGTCGTCCACCTCCACCAGCGGCACGAAGCGCTGGCCGTTCGACATGGCCACGCTCGTCTTCACCGCCTTCACCACGGGCTGGAGGCCTCCGCCAATCACCACGTCCTCGAAGGGGGCCTCCACCAGCTTGAGGTCCTCGATGCGCACGTCGCCATCCAGGCCGCAGCGGTCCACGAAGAAGGCGCCGCCGGAGCCCTGGGTGCGCAGCTCGGTGGCCTCTCCGTCGCCCAGGAGGTGCACGGAGGACAGGTTGCGCAGCAGCACCGGGTGCTCCAGCTTGTAGCGGCCGGCTCGCACGAAGATGGAGCCGCCCTGCCCTCCCATCCGGTCCACCGCCGCCTGGAGCGCCTCGTCGCCGGTGATGCCTTCGAGCAGGTCCTGGTCGACGTCGCCGAAGCTGCGCACGCCGTCGCCCACCACCACCGTGAAGACGCCCGGGCCGATGACGCGTTCGGAGAGCTCCACCAACCTGTCTCGCACCTGGGCGAGCGGAAGGTAGCGCGGCCGCAGGTCCTCGAAGATTCGCGTCTCGCCGCCGGTCACTCGCGCCAGGGGCACGCAGTGGTGCACCGGACCGTGCACGGGCGCGTCCGTGAGCTGCTCCACTTCGCCCCGGGCCGCGCCGTCCGCCGCGCGCACTCGCACGGAGAAGGACCAGTATTCGGTCGCGCGTCCTTCCATGTTGTCGAACGCCAGCGTGATGCCGTCGTCGAAGCGGTAGCGCGTGTTGGGCACCAGCAGGTCGCCGCCGTCCCACCGGCGCACCACCGCGCCTTGCTCCGGGTCGAAGGCCCGGCCCAGTGTGCCTCCCACGGGGAGCGGCACGGGGTCCGTGGTGAGCACGGCGCTCGCGTCCGCCAGCTCCAGCTTGCCCGTGTCCGCCTGGACGCCTCGCAGCCGCCGCAGCACTGGCAGCGACGGGCCTTCCGGCTGGAGCCGGGTGACCCGGTCTTCGATGACGACGACGTCGCCCGCGCGCAGCTTCGCGGCGCTCGCGGGGGAGACCTGGAGCGTCATCGCATCCGCCGCTGCGGGCGCGGTCAGCGGGAGCACCGTGGAGCCGTTGTCTCGCGACCACAGCACCACCGGCTGCGCGCCGCCCCGGAAGAACTCCACGCGGAAGTGGAGGTTGTCGGAGCCCGTGTAGCCCTCTCCCGTGGAGGCGTTCTCCGTGGACAGGCAGCGGTCTCGGCAGGGATCCAGCGGCTCGGGTGGGAAGCGGTCTGGCAGCGCGCCCTTCGGGATGTTGGTGGTGAGGCGTGCGTCGCTGGTGGGCGTGGGCAGGACCTCCGCATCGGTGTCAGCCAGTCCCTGGAGCGCGCGCACCTGGGTGACGAGCCGCAGGCGCACGGTGGTGTCCTGTCCGTCCAGCGCGGGCTCCTCCAGGAACGCGTCGTCGTACTGGGTGGTGGTCTGCTCCCAGCAGTCGAGGAAGAAGAAGTGGTGCCGCGAGCCGTCCGTGGGCAGCTCCGCCAGCGGATCCGCCTCCGGTAGATCCGGCTGCACGGAGTAGCGCAGATCCTGCTCCAGGAAGATGCGCACGCCGTCGAGCAGCATGCGGCCCGCGCCCGGCAGCGTCCCGTCACCACCTCTTATAATGATATCGGCCCCCAGCGCCGCGTCCTCCACTCGCAGCGCGGCCACCCAGGTGCGGGCCACGGGCGGCAGGCCCAGCACGCCCCAGGAGCTCAGCTTCGTCGGGTCCACGCTCGCGAACGCGGCGACGGGGAAGCGCACGTCGTTCCAGCCCGTGGGCCGCTGCCCCAGACCGGCGGAGAGGACCGCTTCGTTCCCGTCCGTGTCCGCGACGACCACGCGCAGGTCGATGAACTCATCGTCGGTGAGCGGTCGTTCGAAGCGCAGGCCGATGACGAGCGCGGAGGCGGTGAAGGTGGTGTCGTCCGAGCGCGGCACGGCCGTGACGTCCAACGGCGCGGGCAGCGTGCGGCGCAGCGCGATGTGGCCCCGGCTGCGCACCACGAACGGGAGCGTCTCCGTGTCGTAGCGGTCCAGGCGCAGCTCGCGCGGGATGATGCGCTCGTCGTCCGCGGGCAGTCCCTGCCCCGTCCAGCCGAGCACATTGCGGATGGGATCCACCAGGTACGTGTCGACGATTCGGAAGCCGTCGTCGGGCGAGCCCTCGGCGACGTCGGCGGAGCGGCGGCGCGAGTCCACGGTGCGCAGCCGCACCTCCTCGTTCCAGTCGGCGTCGAGGCTCATGCGCCCCATCTGCTGATAGACGCCGGAGAATCGCCGGGCTTCGTCGAAGCGGGACCTGGAGGTGTACGCTTTCACGGTCATGATCGGCTCATCCGAACGAGGTCGTCCTGGCTGCGGTCGGCGTGGAAGGGCGTGATGCCAATGGGCATGCTGTCGTCGGTGCGCGCGGAGAGTTCGCGCTCATGGTCGGAGCGCTCGTCGTGGGCACCGGGGACTCCGCCGCGCTCGGAGGCGTGGAGCGCTTCGGGGCCGTTGTTGTCGCCCAGGACGAGGTAGCCCGGGTCCGTCTGGCGGTTCGACTGGAAGGACACGGTGTGCACCCGCGACTGGTGCGACACCGGAGGCTGGCCGCCGCGTGCGAGGAGGCTGTAGCGCAGCCAGCCCAGGTCCGGCCGGTCCGTGCGCACCTCGCCCGCGAACGCGCAGGAGGAAGCCTCCAGCACGCCCGCTTCCGTGGCCCCGAGCACCGTGCAGTGCCGCAGTCGCACGGTCGCGCCCGCCGCTCGGATGGCGACGGCGTCGCGGTCTCCGGCGTCGAAGGTGCAGCCCGCGGCGATGAGGTGCACCCAGGGCGGCAGTTCGATGATGCCCACCATGCATCCGTAGAGGCGTAGCTCCACGTCCGCGGGAGGCAGCGAACGCCGCGCGCTGATGTCCTGGTGCCCACCGCCCGGCATCCACAGGCCCACCTGTCCGGGCGCGCCCAGGTTGCACCAGCGCAGGTCCGCCTGCCCCAGAGCGAGCACCAGCTCCAGCCGTCCCGCGAGCCATAGGCCCGCGAGCCACACGCGCGTGGCCGCACTGCCTCCGAAGCCCGGGTAGAACGCCAACGAGAGGCCGTGCTCGTCCGCGCCGATGCAGGGCGTAGCACCCGTGTCCGCGGCGAAGAGGGACAGCCCGTTGTCCAGGCCCTGTGACAGGCGCTCCGGAGCCAGCCGCGGCGAACCAATGAGGCCCAGCACCGGAGATGTTCCGGACGGACTTCCTTCCGCGACGTTCACGATGTCCTGCGGTGACTGGCCTCCAGTCGCCAGCACCGAGGACGTGCCGGTTGCGACGATGGGGCGCGCCTGTCCTCCAGTCGCCAGCACTGGAGGCTCTCCGGCTTGGAGTCCATCCGCGACGGTGGCGACAATGGGCCGCTCCTGGCCTCCGGCCGCCAGCACTCCGCCCGCTCGCTCCGGAGAGATCCATGCGGTGACAGGAAGGCCGGTGCCGGAACGGTCGCCAGGACGGTCCGGCGGATCAATGAACGGGAAGTCCGGCTCCGCCCACGCGGTGGGCGGACGGCGGTTCGGCGGAAGCAGCCCCGCTCCCAATGAGGCGCCCCGCCCTACCCGCGCGGAGATAGTGACGCGGCCCACGGGCGCGTCGTCCTGGAGCACGACGCGGCCCAGGCGTGGATCCACCGCGACGATGCCGGTGGCGATGCTCGGAGCGAGCGTCGTCCACGGGCCCAGGCTTCGCTGGCGCAGTTGGAACGGGTGGCGACTCAGCCGTCCGGGCACCGAATAGCGCCGCGCACCGCCGGCCACGGAAGCATCCCGCGAGTGGTACGCACCACCGGGCCGGGAATCGAGCGGGAGCGGCTGGCCCTCGCGAGGTTCGATGAACGCGGCGCCGTCGTTGGCGACGTTGAAACGCAGGAGTTCATCCGGGAGCAGAGCCAACTCTGGCAGGAAGGCCAGGTAGCCGCGACCGCCCAATGAGAAGACGACCTCCGACGCGGGCAGCGGCGCCGGATCCGTGAGGAGCACGCGCCCATCGACGTACAGCGCTTCGCCCGGAACCGGCGGGTTCGTGCCCGAGGCCTCCAGCGGTCCGGCGACCCAGGCATCCTCGCCTGCCTTCAGCGTCATCCATTGAGGGCGCGTCGTGTCCGCCCAGACGAGCGCCTCCACTCCGTCGGCGGTGGTGGTTGCCACGAGCGTACCGGGCAGGTTCGCGGTGATGGGCAGTGGAGCCAGGGGGCGCCAGACGGGGCTCGCGGAGGCCGGGTCACACAGCATCACCGGCACGGCCAGTTCTCCCGTCACGGCCTCGCCGCCCAGGAGCATCAGTCCTTGCGCCGTGCTCAGCAGCGTCGCGGCCTTGCGCTCCTGGCGGTTGCGCACCGCATGGGGCCGCCACGGTCCGCCCGTGACCGGCAGCGACCAGAGGTCTCCAGTAGGCGCACCGCCCAGGTCACCGCCGAAGACGAAGAGCCGGCCGCCGCGCACGCACAGGCTGGGAGCCAGTCGCGCCGAGGGCTGCCGAGGGCTCGCGGTGTCCAACCGCGTCCCCGTCGGAGTCACGGTGTCCAGGCCCGTCACCGACCACACGCCCAGCTTCCCCGTGCCGTCCGGTGCCACCAGCAACAGTGAGTCACCAGCGATGGCCAGGGACATGCCTGGACCGTCTGGAGGCAACGCGCCGATGAGCTCCGCCACCTGCCAGGGCGCGCCGTCAGCGCTCGCGTCGAAGCGGGCAAGGCGCAGGCTGCCGTCCGCGAGGTGTTGCTCGATGCGCGCGACCCACGGCGCACCGGCCAGGTCCACGCGGATGGCGTTGCTGCGAGGAGGCCCCTGGCGCAGACCCACGGTGAGGGTGCGCCACGTGCCGTCCGCGTCGCGCAGTCGCGGCTCACCGCTCACCCGTTCAACGAGCAACGCCGCCGTTTTGCCGCCCAGGAGCTGGTTCGCTTCCGGCGTAACGGTGACGGCGTTCAGTGCGTCCGACACCAGTTCAGTGGACAGGAGCACCGTGTCCGAGTTCTCACGCGCGGCCAGCAGCGTCAGTCGCCAGGTGTCTCCAGGCGAAGGCCTGCCCCTGTCCGCGAAGCGCAGCGTGGGGGCGGGCCCCAAGGGCGCGGTGGGCAGGGGGCCACGCAGAAGCGGCAGGGCTTCCGGACCCACCAGCGGAATGCCGTCGACGGAGACGGTGATGGCATCCGCGCGTTCAGCGACGGCGGCGTCCTCGGCCAGCGAGGTAGGGGTGAGCAGCATCGCCGCCGTGCGTCCCGTGACGAGCGACGGAGGCGCGGGCTCATGGCGAGCGGAGAGGCCTCCAGTGAGGTCCGCGCGCTCCAGGGGTTTGAGCCACACCAGGGGGCCATCGCGGTCCAGTGGATCCACGCGAAAGCCCCGGTAGCCGTTGGGCAGCGTGAGCACGGTGGCCGGGGTGACTTCCTCCAACTCCACGGGCGTCAGGCGCGCGGTGCGGATGAGGGCAACATCCGGACGTGCCCAGCCCAGCAGGTCCAGCGTGCGCGGCGTCGCGGCGACACGGCCCGCATCCGCGCTCCCCAGCCGGCGCAAGGCCTGGTCCAGCGTCTCCCCGGGAGCGATGCCAATGAAGGGGCCACGCTCCGGGACACCATCGCGGGGACGCTCGATGCCAGGCGAGCGGCGGGTGAGCGGATCCGCGAGGCCGATCGGATCCCACATCACCGCGCTGCGGCCGCGCCAGGGCAGCAGGTCGTTGAGGTCCTGGGTCTCCAGCAACGAACGGAAGGACTCATCCACCTCCACGTCCCAGAGGCTGGTGACGGAGAGCACCTCCTCCAGCGACGCGAGCGTGCCCTTCCGTCTTCGCCACGCCACCGCGCGAGCCACCACTCCGCGCTGCACGCGAGGGTCATCGGTGATCAGCCGTGCGCCCATCAACTCCGCGAGCAACGGCAGCGCCTGCGGACCCGCACGCTCCACGAAGTGATCATCCCAGAGCTGATCCACCGCGCGCGCGAACGCATCCAGCTCCATGCCCAGCACGGCGAGCAGCTTGAGGAGCGGCTGATCCGCGAGCGTGGAGTCCCGCGCCGTGTAGAGACCCGGGAGGAGCTGGAGCAGCCGCTGAGAAGGAGGGCTCATGAGGCCTGCCCCTCCACGACTGGGAGCGTCGCGGCCACGCCGTAACGCGCCGCACCAAGCGCCCGAACATCAATGCCGTGAACCTCCCGCCCGACACGGTCCCAACCTGTCCGACTGTCGGACAGGTTCTTGCGGTGCGCCGCAGCCGGGAGTCCCCGCAGGGTTCCCTCTTTCTCAGCCACGGAGACTGACCCCATGTCCGCGGGCCTGGGGCTGGGGCCGGTCGGGCGCGTCGAGGCGGGGCTCATAGGTCCTGGGCCTCCTCGTAGGTGAGCGCGACGCCATCGCTTTCTCCGGACGGCGGGGCCCAGGCGAGCAGTTCGCCGGGCGCGGTGACGATGCGCTCGAAGAGGGCTGGCGGCGTGCCTTCGCGATGCAGCCGCTGCACCACCACCGAACGCAGGCCCGTGATCTCCGCGAGCGCGCCGTATAGGTCCGACAGCTGAAGATCCTGTCCCAGCTCCACGCGATCCGGATCCAGCAGTCCAGGCTCACGCTCCGGGTCGCGGTCCACGCCCAGCCGCAGACGCGTCTCTTGAAGCACCGCGACCGGATCCGCGCCCTTCACCACGCGCAGCAGCACCCGCAGCCGCACTTCCACACGCTGCCGGTTGATCAGGTTCAGCTCCACCTTCGGCGCCACCCGTGCCGCCAGGTGCGCGTGGAGAGCTTCCAGTTCGGCTGCGCCCAGGGCTACTCCTTCCGGCCCAGCCACCACCACCTTCAGCGAACGGCGGCGCACGCCATCCCGGAACACGTTCGCGCGGTGCACGCCGTCGAATACCAACGTCAGCGCCTGCACGTCCGAGAGCGACACTGCGCGGTCCATCGCGCCCACCGTGGCTGGCCCTCGCACGCGCGCCAGCGCCGGTGCCTCCGGATCCGTTCCTCCGGCCAGCGGCAACGGGTTGAACGTCTTCTCCACGCAGGGATGCGGGCTCGCCATTGCCAGCAGCCGCAGCGCGGCCCGGTTGCCGCCCGTCCCTCTGCCCACCCGGTAGCGGACCCGCACCTCCGCGCCCAGGGGCAACGCCGAACCATGGTCCCCTTCCCCGAAGCGCAGCCGCGCGGCCCCGGCCGGCAGCGACTCGACCGCGAAGGCCAGCTCATCCGGCGCGGCGTCCAACAACGAATCCACCTGCATCCACGCGCGGCCTCCCACCGTCAGGGACACCTCCGGCCGGCGGCCTCCCGCGCGGCTCGGGTCGCGCAACCAGGTCACCGGCCCATGCAGCAGCGACACCGTGCGCAGATCCAGCGCGGGCACCGCGATCTCCTCCACCGTGGAGCCCTCGCTGACGAGCGTGTTGTTTCCCAGCAACACCACGCCGTCCAACGAGTACGCGCGCGACAGCGGTGGCTGGAACGTCACCTGCGTCATCGGCGTGCGCTGACCGGGCGGAACCTCCGTGCGGACGCGCAGCACGCGCAGTGCTTCGCGGTAGATCCGCTCCGTGCCCTTCGCTCCTCCGGGGCCCAGACGCTCCACGTCCTCGGCCAGCACGAACCAGTCTCCTGGCCGCACCGGCGGCTCCTGTGAGGTGAGCCCGGAGGCATCCGTCATCGGCAGCAGGTAGAGGGAGTCCGTTCCGGATGCCGCCACGCCCAACGGCCGGGCCACTCCCGCTTCCGCGCCGAAGGCCTGGTCCGCCCGGTTCAGCGCTTCACTGCCCTTGAGGATGACGAGTTGATCCCGTGCCTCCTGGATGAGGCTGTTCACGAAGGCATCCAGGAACGTGACCATCCTGTCCAACCGGACCGCGTGCACGGTCGGGTCCTCGTCCGCGCACGGGGCCAGCGCCTCCTCCAGCGCGGCCAGTGCGTCCGCCTGCCGCTTCTGCAAGTTGCGGAGCTGGCGGGCGAGGATCTCCTGCGACTCGGACAACGCGCCCACGGGACGGCCGGGGGGAGGCACCGCCTGCGCCACGGCCTTCTGGGCCTCGCACAGTTGTTCGCAGAGCGCGTCCAGCGTGCTCTTGCACGCCGCATCCCCGCCCAGGTCCAACGTCTTCATCAACGACGCCAGCTTGCGAGCATCCTGCTTCGCGCGAGCCACCTGCCGTTCCTCCAGCGGACCGTGGCGCTGCACCTCGATGCGTTCCTGAAGCCCCGCGACCACCGAGCCAGTCCCGAAGATGCCGCCCGTGGGAGCCGGAGCCCCAGGCTCACCCGCCTCGCCGGAAGGCGCACCGGTCCCACCACCCGTTCCACCCGTCCCCGTGCCTCCACCTGTTCCCGTTCCCCCGCCCGTCTCCGTCCCCGTCCCGGTTCTTGTCCCCGCTCCAACCAGAGGGGGCAGGAACGCGCGCAGTTCGTTGAGCTCCGGCAGCAGGCGCAGCGGCGCGAGCGTCTCGAACACAGCGGCGGTCTCTTCCCCCTCCGCCGCTGAATTCACCGCCGTTCCCGGCGACAGCGTGCCGCGCACGTTCGCCTTGCAGCGGAAGTGCTGGAGCCCCACCGCCGCGGTGCCCGGACTCGGCCGATAACCGATGTGCCCGAGCAGCTTGGAGACGGAGTCCTCCAGCCGCGCGGTGGCGAGGAAGCTCTCCTCCGCCCACGCCTGCTGATACGTCCACAGCACGTGCAGCGCGAGCGCCACGCTGTCCAGCAGCCCCCGCCCCAGGTCCACCGAGGATGGCGCCGCGTACGCGAGCGGATTCCACGTGGGCGCTTCGTCCAGCCGGGTGAAGACGATGCGCGCCGACTCGCCCAGCCGGGTGCGGAGCTGCTCATGCGTCAGCGCCTGGTGCGTGGAGGGAACGCGGCTCATCGCAGCCCTCCGCACACCTGCACGGTGAGGACGCCTTCCGAACCCGGCCAGTAACCACCCCGAGCGGTGGCCACCTCGTCGGGTCCAATGGGAATGACGCCCGCCTCCAGCCGCTCCTGCGATTGGGGCTCCAGCCGGCGAAAGCGCTTCACCCGCACCGCCGTTACGCCCGGGACGCGCAGCACCGCCTGGTACAGGTCCGCGAGCTGCACGTCGCCGTTCAGGCCAGAGCGGTCCGGATCCAACAGGCCGCCGTCCCCCGCGATGGCGCCCACCACCGCGCCGCGCACCTGGTCGGCCTGCGCATGCGGCGCGGCATCCACCTCCAGGTCCAAGTCGAGCGGCACCCATTTTGGCGGCAGCGCTTCCACGTCCACGCCCAGCAGGCGGATCTCCTCCAGGCGACTGCGCACCCCCGCCCATCGGCGCAGCAGCTCGTCGCGGTCGAGCGTGTCCTCGTCGCGCAGCAACACCGTCACGCGGATGACCGTGCGCAGGTCCCGGTCCACGGCGCGCGCCGAAGCCCCCGCCACTTCCGGCATCTGCTGGAGCATCCGCACGTAGTCGTCGACCGTGACGGCGGACAGCGGCTGCGACACGCCAGCCGGTGCGCGGTAGCGAATGGAGTCGAGCGACTCCGCGTCGCGTCCCTCCACCGCGGGCAGCGGATTATCCACGCGCACCAACGCGCGCACGTCGTCCATCGATTGGGCCAGCAGCTCACCCGCGGACGCGGAGCGCTGCGGATCCAACGGCACCTGGAGCAACCGCGTGAGCACGCCCTCCCCCACGTTGGCCGCTGTCCCCAGCCCCACGCGCAGCGACAGTCCCAGCGTCGTCTCCCGGGGCGGAAGCACGGCGCCGTTGACGCCGTCGCCCCAGCGCAGGCTGGCGCCACCCGTGGGGGTCGCGCGCAGCACGAACACCTCATCCCCTGGCCCCTGGACGGACAGGTCGTCCACCAGCGTCCAGGGGTCGTCCTCCACGCTCACCTGGAGCTGGGGCGTCCCGCGCCGCGACGTCTCCTCCGGCAGTGGATACCCAAAGGCCTGGACGCTGACCGGATGGAACGGCAGGGCGAACTCGCGCTCCTCGCTGCCGTCCACGACCGGGGACAGCAACGCGCGCCACTGCGCGAGGCCGCGCGCGAAGGGCTCAGCGGAGTCCGCCTCGAAGCCCTCTGGTAGCGGAGTCACCGGCAGCCCGTGATGCGCGGGCACCACGTTGCCCAGCACCGTCGCGCGAGGCCCAGGTGCGGGGTCTCCCGGCGCCAGGAACACCTCCGGCGCGAACCTGCGGGGATCCCACCCGACAAAGGTCGTATCGGTGGCGAGCGCCACGGAGGTCACTCGCACCACGTGCCCGCTCTCGCCGCGGCCCCGGTAGAGGATCAGCCAACGGCCGGGCTCCAGCTCCGGGTACAGACCCGCGAGCGTGGCGCCCGTGTCCCCCAACTGCACGGACTCCGCGAGCGTCACGATCTCCAGCCGGGGGAAGTACGACAGGGGCGACTCAGTGACGAACACCAGCGAGTGCTCGTCCGTGGAGACATTCGCCACCAGCGTTTCAGCGGGAATCTCCAGCACGCCGCCACCGGTGAGGAACTCCAGCGCGGTGGTGCCGGGCGGAAGCACCGACAGATTCAGTTCCTCCAGCCGTGCCTTCACCAGCGCCGCGAGCGCCTCCGGATCCAATCGGAACCGCAGCATCACCGTGGCGGAGAGCCCCGGATCCGGCACGTAATCCAGTCCGCGCGCGTGGTCCTCCACGGAGCGCCGCAACCGGGCGTCCTCCAGGAAGCCCTCCACCACCGCGCGCTCCTGCTGGTACGCCAGCGAGTCCAGCTGCGCGGCCACGGCCTCCAGCAACATGGTCGTGAAGTCCGCGGGCCCCCGGTCCTCCCACGGCGACATCACCGTGCGAGCCCGCTCCAGCATCACCGCCAGCAACGACTGCGCATCGCGAGCCTGGTAGTCCACCAGCGCGCCAGGCGCCGGACGCTCCGGGGCCGCGAGCCACGGGCGCGGCTGCGGATCCCTCACGTCACAGCCCGGCACGACGTCCGGAGCCCACGCGCCAATGAATGGCGGCGGGTCGCGAGGACCATCGCCCGGAACCGGCACGGCCGCCCGCGAGATGGCAGCATCCGGAACCAGCCGCAGGTCCACGGTCTCCGGGGGCGGCAGGCCACCAGTGAGCAACACCGGAGGAATCTCCGGAGTCCCCGGCGTCCGATACGGCAGTGGCCCCACCTCCAGGAACGGCGGGGCCGCGCCCTGAGCGAACAGTGCGAGAGAGGCGGACAGCTCCGCGTCCGGCTCCAGCACGAACGGCGCGCCCACGATGGCCGTGAAGAGCGAGTCGTAGGCGCGAATCTCTCCGGGCCCCAGCCGCAGCCCATGCGCATGCCGGTGCCAGGTGAGCTGCGCCAGCAGCAACTGCTCCGCCTGAAGCCAGCCCGCGTGCACCGACGTCCAGGCCTCGGTGCGCCGCACCAGCGCCGTGCGCAGTCCGCCCTCCAGTTGCAACGCGGTGCCGGTGATGACGAAGAGGGAGCAGTCCTCGATGGCGATCTCCCCCGGCGTGCCCACGTCCAGCACCGGCTCCAGGCCGCCCAGCGGCGCGGCCACGTGCAGGCCCACGACGTCCGCATCGGTGGGAAACGCAGGCAGCGTCAGCGGCCCCACGACCGAAGCAGACAGTGCATCCAACGCGGCGATGAGCCAGTCGGACCAGGACGCCTCGGGCTGCGCGGACACCGGAACAGGCGCCGCTGACACACGGCTCACCTCCACGTCACGAACCACCACCGGCTCCAGCGAAGGGCCCCCCAGCACCCGCATGCCCGTGGCGCGCGTTCCGGCGGAGACATCCTCCACCTGGCCCATGGCCACTTCGATGCTCCGCCCGCCCAGTGCGAGCACGCCCATCGGGAACCCGCCCTGCACCCGTTGCACGGTGAAGCCACGCACCTGGAGCGCGCCCGCCGAGGCCACCAAGAGCCCGATGCTCCACTGCACCCCGAACGCATCCACCTCGCTCACGGACACGTCCACCATGGACAGGCCCTCGCCCTCCTCCCGAGCCACCAGCACCCGAGCTCCGGTCGCGTTCGGCCCGGAGACCTGCGACACCGTGAGCCCGGACAGGTCCGCTCGGGTGAAGCCCGCCAGCTCCAGGCCTACGCCCGTCTCCATGCCCATGACGTTGCGCACCGCGACGTCCGCCCACTGCGAACGCTGACAGACCGCCCGCACTCCAAAGGCATCCCCCGCCGTGGCCCGCACGCCGTCCACGGACAGGCCCGTGACGCGGGCCTCCGTCGCCAGCAACCGGAGCCCCGTCGCCACTTCGCCCTTCGCCTGCGTCACCGTGAGCGAGTCGATGACCACCGTGCCGTCCGGCGTCTCCACGCTCACCGCCGCGCAATCCCCTGACGCCGTGGCGCTCACCGTGACGTCCGACACCTCCACCCGCGTCCCCAGGAGGACCAGCCCGGCGTCCAACGCCACCACCGTCACACCCGACAGTCCGGTGACGAGCCCCGTGACTGCGAGCGTCCCGCCGTCAAGCTTCAGCGTCACACCCGGGCCGCCCGTGAGCCGTAGCGCGTGCGCGGGCGTGCCGATGACGAAGTTCGAGGTGAGCACGCCCTCGCCCACGGGCAGCACCCACTTCACCTCGCCCGGCGGCGTGGTCTCCAACGCGGCCTGAGCCTCCGCGAGCGACGCCTCCAGCGGCAATGTCAGGACCCGCGCGCTCACGGCGGCGCCTCCAGGTCCCGGCGGAACAGCTCCGCGTGTTCCTCGCCCGTCGCCAGCAGCGTGTAGAGGATGTCCACGTAGAGCGTCGCGTCCTCGGCGCTCACCTTCACCGCGTCCAGGCGCACCTGGTCGCGCATGAACTCCTGCACGTTGAGGCGGATGATGTACTCGGTCGTGGCGGCGGCCTCCGGGCTCGCGGCGCCGAACACCATCCGCTGCACGCCGCACCCGAAGCGCGGCCGGTTCACCCGCTCCCCGGGCAGAGTGAAGAGCAACTGCTCCAACTGCTGACGGATGACCTGCGAGGGCCCCACCGTGCGCGGCGTGCCCAGGTCTCCCAACTGGAAGGGGAAGTGCAGGCCGCGCCCCATCACGCCACCCCGTTGAGCGCGTCGCGCGCCAGGTCGACGTCCACCTCGTAGCGGGCCAGCGCCTCCGCCCACACCCAGCGGTGCCGCGCGCCGCGCACGTACCAGGTGCCATCCATCAGCTTGCCCGCTCCCACGAGCCCCACCGGACGCCGGGCGCGGAGGATGCGCTCGTAGCGCAGGCCCTGCACCGTGCCGTTCGCCTCCGCCAGCCAATCCGCCTCGCGGTAGTCCGACCACGCCAGGTTCTCCACCTCCGGCACGTCGTGCGGCACGTCCACGTACTGCAGGCCCACCGCCTTCGTCTGGGGCCGCTTCGGGAGTACCGCCGCCATGCGCGCCTTCAGGATGTCCGCGCGGCTTGTGGGCCCCATGCGTGGGAAACGCGGCGCCGTCACCGTGGCGGAGCGGATCCGCCTCGTACGCTCGTCGATGTGCTCGCCATGCAGCTCCGTGGGGCGGTGGCTCTCCCAGCGCGCCTTGAGCTCGATGACGGTCGGCGTGGAGCGCGGAATGAGCGACAGGTCCGGCTGCTTCGGACCATTTGGCCGGGGCAGGTGGAAGTGGCCCACGCTCTCCGGCGCCGCGTTGGCGCCCGCGCCCACCGGCCCCTGCTTGCGCTCCACGAAGACCTCGAAGCCGTTGCGCCGCGCGAGCCACCGGAGGAGCGATGCATCCGTGCCGCGCTGGAGCACCACCGCCCGCGCCGGGTCTCGCACGGGCGCCGTCTCCTGCACGTCCAACGCGAAGCCGTATTCACCGTACAGCTGCCGCACGATGCCAGCGTCGGACAGGCCACTGAACGAGCGCGTGCGCTCCTCCAGGTGCATCAGGCACGACGCGTCCAGCCCGTACACCTCCAGCGACGAGTCCGGCATGCGCGAGGGGCCGAAGTACGGCTCCACCGCGGTGATGTAGCCGTCGAACACCACCTCCTGCACGTCCGGCGCCTCGCTGTCCGGAGCGCCCAGCCCGAAGCTGATGGTGACGCGCTTGAGCAGCGCGAAGCGCCCGTCCGCCAGCGCGTCCCAGTCCCCCGAGTCCGTGGGCGCCATGTCCAGGGACAGGTGGAAGGAGGACGCGTCGTCGGTGCGCTCGTCCACCTCCAGGCGCGACACCCGGCCGCGGGCGTCCGTCATGGGCTGCCCGTCGATCCACAGCTGGAGGAACGCCGCGCGCTGATCCGCCATCAGGGCTTCTCCGGGATGAACAGCACCGTGCCCGGCTCCAGGAGCGCCTCGGGCTCGAAGGTGGGGTTGGCGTCCACGATGCGCCACGCCTGGTACGGGTCGCTGAAGTAGCGCTGCGCGAGCAGGTCCAACCGGTCCCCCGCCACCACCTTGTGCAACAGGGACGTGGGCACGCTCGGCGCCACGCGGGGCACGTACAGCGACACCGTGGCGCCCTCCGGGCCCAGCGGCACGGCGTACGTCGGCAGGTCCTTGTGTCGCGAGGAAGGGTCGCTCATGGCCGTCTCTTCAGCTCGCCCCGTTGAGCTTCACCTGCGGCGCCAGGGCCTGCGCGATGAGGGTGCTCGCGTCCGCGCCCTTCACCGCCGCCAGGTCCTCCATCCGCAGGCGCTGGTCGCGCAGGTTCGCGAACGCCTGCTCCACCTTGCTGTTCGCCGCGTTCTCCCCCACCTCCAGGATGCGCATGCGCAGGTCCACCTCCGCGCGCAGCGGGAACAACGCCGGGTCGAAGCGCTGCTCCACGATGGTCATCCCGGTGATGACCACCGGGAAGGTGCGCGGCCCCAGCATCAAGAGCAGCTCCGTGGGGTTGAGCGAGACGAGCTTCGTCGCGGGCTTCTTCTCCTCGTCCCCCGTCTGGTCCTTGCCCAGCGCCATGCCCTCCAGCATGGCCAGCTCCGGCAGCACGCCCTGGATGCCCTCCCCCTTCGTGTCGCGCAGCAGCGCCTCCGTCACGTCGAAGACGAGCTTCAGGGCAATGGTCTCGCTCTTGGCGTGCAGGCCGCCGCCGCGCTGACCATCGGTGAGGATCTTGGTCTGCTCGGGCGTCTTGCCGGGCTTCGTCTCCCACTGGCCCGCACGCGTGCGCGTCACCGTCTCCGGGTTGTACTGGAAGCGCAGCGCGATCACGCCCGACGCGGCCTTCGGGTCGGCGGACGACGGCGGCAGCGTCACCAGCATGCCCTTCTGGAGCTGCTGATCGAACGCGATGAGCGTCGGATCCAGGTTGCGCGTCATCCATTGCCCCGAGCGCCGGGCGGCTCGCGCTGAGCGAGGCTCCGGGCAATGGCTTCGTTGTTCTTGTCCATCAGCGCCACCACCGTCTGGGTGAACAGCTTCACGAACTCCTTGGGGTTGTCCGGGACGCTGCGCAGCATCCACGCGAGCTCACGCTCCATCTCGCGGCGAGTGAGTCCGACCTGTCCTTGCACCGGGGGTGGGGCCATGGCGTGCGCGTCCTCTCGTCAGCTCCAGCCATCCACCAGCGGACGGCCTTCCAGCTCGTTGCGAAGCAGCTCCAGGTAGCGCCACCGCCTGGCCCGAGGCAGGGCCAGGATGTCCGCCTCCGACCAGTGGTAGTGGAAGGCCAGCACGTGCACCTCCGTCTCCAACCGCGCCGCCCCACCCCGCAGCTCGCGAGCCAGCAGCGCGAACGGATCCAGCTCCAGCTCCAACCACGCGGAGCACTTCGGGCAGCGCGCCAGCAGCCCCAGGTCCGGAGCGCTCGTGCCGTCCGCCAACGCCAGCGCCACCGCGTGCCGTGAGCGCGCGGGCAGGGCCAGCCACGCGGAAGGCGTCAGCGTCTGCCCATCCACCACCACCAGCCGCGACCACAGGAGCGCGGACCGCTCCGCCCGCGTGCCATGCACTTCCGCGAGCAGCGCGTCGTCCTCGCCCGTGGGCTCGCGCACCTCCGCCCGTCCCTCCGGCAGCGCCACGGTGAGCACCTCCGGCGCCGCGTCCACCCGCTCCGGCGAGAGCGCGGAGAGCCGCACGTCCACGTCCGCCATCGCCTCGCATCCGGGCGCGGGGCAGCGCGCCACCAGCGTCGCCCGGTCCCCGTACATCCGGGCCCGCAGGTGCAGCGCCACGTGGTGCCTGTCTCCGCGCGTGAGGCAGGCCGCCAGCTCCGCGTCCACGCACGCGTAGTCCCCCAACCGTCCCAGACACGCCGCCAGCCACCCGCTCACCGCGCGCGGGCCGGGACGCTCGCCGGCCTGGGCCAGCGCCCACTCCTCGCGGCCGGTGAGCGGGCGCAGATCGCCCTGGCGGTGACAGCGGCCGTCCTCGTCGAAGAGGCCGTGCGGCAGCAGCACCGGGATGGGAGGTTCCAGGAGCACGTCAGACCACCGGCTCCAGCGTGAAGCCCTCGTGCTGGACCTCCAGGGACTCGATGAGGATCTCGTTCGCCTCCGCGGCCAGCTCCGACATCGCGGTGAACTTCGAGACCCACGCGTTGCGCAGCACGAACTTCTTCACCGCGCGGTTGAAGTCCAGGTCGAAGACGAGAATCTCCACGGTGCGCCGGAAGTCCGGCTCCGCCGAGCGGAATCCGGGCGTGGCTTCGTGCCGGATGAGCTGGGTGGCCCAGTCCCGGAACGTCGTGTCCTGGGTGAGGCCCGCCTCCAGCGTGAGGGGCTCGTAGTGCACCCGGCCCGGGGACAGCTCGTCCACGGAGGACGGGCTGTTGCCGGAGCGGAACTTCACCACCTCCACGGTGCCGGTGATGCCGGAAATCTTCCGGCACGCGGCCACCTCGATGTTGTTGAAGAGCACGCGGAAGTTGAAGTTGCGGTACGGGTCACGCTTCGTGGATTCGACGAATCGGGGCATGGCTTCACTCCTCGAATGGGGACGTCAGGGCGTCGGGAGGCTCGTCGCGGGCATGGACAGCACGGGCCGTGGCACCGGCTCCCAGCCCTCGTGGGTGAGCTCCAGCGTCAGGAGCGCCACCTCGCCCGCCATGGCGTCCAGCTTGGGCAGGGCGTGGAACTTGCTCACCCACGCGTTGTGCACGTGGAAGCTGCGGATGCGCGCCTCCATGCCTCCGGGCGGCGGCACGTCCGTGGGGTGCGCGTAGGCGTCCCATACGTCGATGAAGAGGTCGCGCTTCACCGGCTCGCCGGGCGCCTTGCCGGTGCGCGCGAACTCCAGCACCGCGCGCGCCCAGCGCTCCAGCGTGTCGTCCAGCGCCAGCCCCTGCTCCAGCACGAGCGGCTCCCAGTTCACCTTGTGGGGCTGGGCGTACCGGTGCAGGTTGTTGCCGCCCTCCCACGTCTCATAGGCACCCACGCTGACGGACAGGCCGGACACGGTGCGCACTCCCGCCACGTAGTCGCCGGCCGCGGATGTGCTCATCCGGAGCCGGAACTGGAAGGTCCGCAGCGGGTTGCGGGCGTTGGCGGGGACGGGCGTGGGCATCAGGCCGCCAGCAGGCTCTTCTGGCTGATTTCGATGACCACGAACTCCGCGGGCTTCAGCGGCGCGAAGGCCACCTGCGCGGTGACGATGCCCGCGTCCACGTTCTCCTGCGGGTTGGTGCTCCGGTCGCAGACGACGCTGAAGGCCTCTTCCGGCGTGCTGCCCTGGAACGCGCCCTGCCGGAACAGCCCCAGCATGAAGGATTCGATGGCGACGCGGATGCGGCCCCAGAGCTCTTCGTCGTTGGGCTCGAACACCGCCCACATCAGGCCGCGCCTCAGCGACTCCTTGAGGAAGAGCGCGGTGCGGCGCACCGGGATGTAGCGCCACTCCGGGTCCGGCGACAGCGTCCGCGAGCCCCACGACACCAGCCCCACGCCGGGGAACTGGCGCAGGCAGTTGAGGCTCGCCGGGTTGAGCTGGTCCTGCTCCGCGTCGATGACGGGGTACTGGAGGCCCAACGCATTGGCGAGAGACGCCTCGATGCCAGCTGGCGCCTTCCACACGCCGCGCGTGGTGTCCGTGCGCGCGAAGAGGCCCGCCACATGGCCGGAGGGCGGCACCAACCGCGTGGGGTTGCGGCCCACGCCCACGGGGTCCGCCACGCGAATCCACGGGTAGAACATGGCCGAGTTCTTCGAGCGCGAGGGCAGCCCGTCCACGAACTGCTTCGCGTCGTCCGGCACCACCGCGAAGTCCTTGTCCACGCCGCCAGGGCCGTCCGCAAGGAAGAAGCAGTCACCCCGGTTGTCGCAGTACGCGACGCCAGCGGCGATGAACGACACCTCGTTCTTGCCGGGCAGCGCCACGATGTTGACGTCCTCCGTGTCCAGCGCGTGCAGGCCCGTGCGCAGCTTCGCGTCGCCCGCGAAGTCGGACGTGTCCAGGAGGCCCGCGCCGTCGTCGCCGCCCAGGAGCCGCAGGTTCGTCACCGAAGACGGACGCACCACCGGGTTCGCGGGCGAGTCATCCGAGTAGCCACGCGCGCGCGGCGCGAAGCCCAGCTGCCGGAGCATGGTGGGCACCGTGGGCTGGAGCGTTTCGCTGATGGAGAGCTGGAGCCCGTCGAAGGACTCCGCGCTCATGCCCGCCGTGCCAGCGGCGCCGGTGCCGGTGAAGCCGGTGGCGGAGAGCGACAACATGGAGGTGCCCGCGGCCGTGGCCAGGCCCGTGATGACGGTGTTGCCCTGCGCGTCCGTCACCACCGACGCGACCTTGCCGGCCAGCGCCACGCTCAGCGAGTGGTTCAACTCCGCGGGCGTCACCGCGCCCTTGTCCACCGCCAGGATGGGGATGGGCACCACCGTGGTGCCGCCCGGCGGTCCCACGGTGACCTTCGCGTCCTCCGGATCCAGGTCGTACGTCGCGCCCGTGGGCTTGGGGATGGTGAGCGTGGGCCCGGTGGCGACCTTCAGCGCAATCTCCGGCGAGTCCGTGCCGCCGATGACGAAGGTGTTGGTGAGACTCGCCGAGGTGACGGCCTGGGTGAGGAAGGCCTTGAGCTCCGTGGCGGTCAGCTGCACGCGGCCGTTGACGAACGCGGCGGCCGGCACGGCGGCCACCACCAGGGCCTGGGTGATGGAGACATCCAGCGTCGTGCGGGGCAGGTCCGGCTGGGCCTCGTCCCAGGTGGAGACCTGGAGCTTGCCGCCGTCATAGAGGCTGTACTTCGTGCTGGCCAGCACCGCGGCCTTGAGCCGGGGAGGCACGCCCGGGACGAGCACCGCGCCGGGAGCCCTCGCGGCGAGCGCCACCTGGAACTCGTCGCGCACGCGGAGGTAGCGGGAGATGTCGTTGATGCGGTCGCCGACATAGTCCTCGCTGGACAGGTCCATGCGCACGTCCTCGAACGTCTCCAGGCGGCGCGTGGCCCCGGCCTCCGTCCACATCACCTCCACGCGGAACGCCTCGCTGGGGAAGTTGAGGGAGTCGCTCACGTTGACGCGGAGGTAGTCGGACCACTCGCCCGCGCCCCGCGCCAGGAACGTGAGGGCGTTGAGGCTTCCGCCCGCTCTCGCGACCAGGGGCGTGGACACGCCGCCCACCGCGTCGGACGGCAGCACGCGCACGACGTAGGCGCGCCGACCGCCCGAGTCGAAGAAGGCCTCCACCGCCTGCGCGACAAGGCCCGCCTCCCCGGGCTCGTGTCCGCCAAAGGCCCGCTCGTACTCGGCGAAGCCGGTGACGAACGAGGCCAGGGCCGGGATGCCTCGCGCCGTGCGCCCGACGAACGCCGCCGTGGACGTGCCCACCCCTTCAATGGGGCGCGCACCGGCACTGATCTCCTCGACATAGACGCCCGGATGCAGTCGCTCAGCCACGTTCATCCTCCTGGTTTCAGATGGTCCCGCGCCTGGCGGTATCGACTTCTGTGACAGATGTTCCCGGATGGCCGCTGGCGCCTCGCGCAGCACCCCGCGCGATGAGATCCACCCGCGGCGTCTCGACGAGGCGGGCGGTGCTGCGCGCGTTCGGCTCGTCCATCAGCGCGGAGACCCGGTAGTCCACACAGCAGCGGTACAGGTGGTTCAAGAGGTCGTCGCGGCGGCGCAGCTGCGTCTGAAAGAAAAAGCACTCCTCCTGGAACACGAGCGTACGGCCCCGGGCCCAGGCGCCCTCCACAGGGCGACTGAGCGTCACGCGGTCGCCATCCAGTCCCAGCACCAGCGCCTGGAAGCGCTGCTTGCCCACGCGGTAGCCGTCGTCGCTCGAGCCCAGCACCATCACGTCGCCGGGCTTGAGGCGCGAGGCCGCCGTGACGGAGCGGCGCAGCGCCGGATCCAACGGCCCCACGGGCTCCGCCACCAGGTGCACGTGGTCCACGGTGAAATCCAACGGCGTGCCCGCCTGCGCCCCCAGCGTGAGCACCATGTCGCTCGCGGCGACGGTGACGCCTGGCGCGGCGACAGGCGGCGCGGGCGTGGCCTCCGCATCCTGGAGCGGCTGCGGCACCCCGTCCGCCGACAGCCACACCACGCCCTCCCCCGCCTCCAGCCGCGCGTGCAGCACCACGCCGGCCTCCAGCCGCTCCACCGGAAGCCGCCAGCGCGTCTCCGCGACCTGAGTCCCGGTGGCCTGCGCCAGCGTCGCGGTGGCCACCACCTCGCCCATGAGCCCGGTGTCCACCTGCTCGTAGCGGACGATGAGCCGCAGCACGGGCTGCCCCTGCGCCATCAGCACGGCCACCGGCAACGACTGCGCGGCCACGGCGCCAGCGGCGACGCGCAGCCCCAGTGACAACGCCAGTCCGTCCGGGGCCGGATTGTCGGCGTGGAAGAGGTCGGGCACCGCGGGCATGGGATAGACGAGGACGGAGGCGGTGCCCGTGCCGGACAGGCGCAGGCCCTCGGCGGTGGGAAGGAAGGACGCGCCGGGCGTCAGGTCCACGCGTCCGCCGCGCGCGCGCTCCAGGTTCTGGTCGCTGGCCTCCAGGTGCACCAGGGACAGGGCCGTGGTGGGCTCGCCGCGCGTCAGCAGGCGGACCGTCGTGGCGCCTTCGGGCACATCCTCGGCCAGCAGCGACGGGCGCAGCACCATCTGTCCGCGCGTGGGGATGGAGAGCGCCACCGTGTCCATGATGGACGCCAGGTCCACCTGCGAGCCCGCCCACAGGTCCACCTGCACATCGATGGCCATGGCCTTGGGCGCGCGGATCTTGCTGAGGAACACCCTGCCCTCTTGGGAACGCTCCGGAGGCTTCAATCCCAGAGGCCCTTCGATGCCGCCAGTGACGGGCAGCACCTCCACGCTGGAGCGGAACTCCATGGAAGGGATGCCCGCGTCGGAGCTGATCGCGAGCCGGCTCCCCTCCACGTCCCAGCGAGCGATGACGGCGGCGAGCGCATCCAGCAGCAGCGGGTCCGTGAGCGGCGCGCCCGTGGGTTCCTGGAAGAGTCCACCGGTGAGCGCATCCGCCAGCCGCGCGTTGATGGCGGCGGCGAGCGCGGGGCCCGTCGCGGCGGAGGCGAACGAGCCGCCCGGCAGGCCCGTGAGGGTGACGGTTGCGCGGCCATCCAGGCGCAGCTGGAGCGAGCCATTGGGGGGCACGCTGTCCCCGGAGGCGCGAGGCCTGCCGACGAGGTGACCCGGCACACGGAAGGTGGCGACGCCCGTGCGGCCGTTCTCTCGCTCGGGTTCGGGGAACAGGCCCAGCGGACCGACGACGGAGAGGAACGGCACGCGCGAAGGCCGGTAGCCCTCATCCACGTAGCCATGCGCGGCGAAGACGCGCACGTCGCCGCTGCGCAAGGCCACCCGGCCCTGCCAAAGCAGTCCGCTGAGGATCTCGCGAATCACGCGAAACGACCCTCCAGGGCAATGTCATGTCTGGCTTCAAACTGCTGCGCCACGGCACCCCCCGGCACCCCTCGGAAACCGCCCGTCTCCCGCTGTGACACGCGAAGGGCGGCGACAATGAATCAGGAACCCAGCCGCCGTCAACACTGCACACATGTATTGCTTTGATATTTTGTGTGTCTATTCCGACGGGCTTCCCATCCCAAGGGGAGGGTGGATCGCGGTGGCTGTCCGCTGCGTCGCAAACCACCTTTGCCGGAGGGGGATCGGTGGATGCGATTCGAGGATCTGGTGGCCCTGGCCGCCCAATTGTTCGACGCCTCGGGCGTGGGCGTGATGGTGGTGGGAACGGTGGTGTCCGTGGCGCTCGTCCTCCGGGATGTACGGGGACCGCGGAGGGCGGAGGCGTACCGCCAGCTTCGCCACTACCTGGGCCGCGCCATCCTGCTGGGACTGGAGCTGCTCGTGGCGGCGGACATCATCCGCACGGTCGCGGGGGCGCCCTCGCTGCGGCAGGTGCTCATCCTGGGCCTCATCGTCCTCATCCGGACCTTCCTCAGCTTCACCCTGGAGGTGGAGATCGACAGGCGCTGGCCCTGGCAATCCAAGCCAGCTGACGAGGATGCGCCCGGCCCTCCGCGTGCATGAGCCCATGGGAGGGCCCGGCCCGCTGCCTGTCTGTCATTGGGGGCCAGCCAGGCGGCAGCCGCGTCTCCGGGCCGGTGTGGATTGCCCACCGGGGTCGGGGATGCACACCCTCCAGATCAGGCCACTCCCATGGTGGGAAGCGGCGTTACGGGGCCCTGCCTCCAAGCTCGCCGGGAAGGGCTGGGGTCAAAGGAGGCGCGCGTGGAGAGCCCCAGCGCAAGCTTCGACCCGGAGACCCTCGAGACCCTCTCCGACGCGCATTCCCGGCTGCTCCTCGAGACGCTGGTGGCGAGCACGCCGGTGGGCCTCGCGGTGGTGGACATGGAGCAGCGCTTCGTCCAGGTCAACGACGCGCTCGCCGCCATGAATGGCCTCCCGCGCGCCGCGCACCTGGGGCGCAAGGTGCAGGACATCGTCCCGGAGATGTGGCCCACCCTCCGTCCCCAGTATCAGCGCATCCTGGAGGGAGGGAGCGCGCAGACGATAGAGGTGGTGGGCGCCACCTCGAAGGAGGTGGGCGTGGAGCGCCACTTCCTCGTCAGCTACTACCCGGTGCGCACCCACTCCGGCGTGTTGCTGGGCATCGGCGTCATCGTGTCGGAGGTCACCGAACAGCGCAGGGCCCACGACGCGCTCCAGGCCAGCGAGCAGCGCTACCGCTCACTGGTGGAGGCCATGACCCAGCCGGTGTGGTCCACCAACGCCCGGGGCGAGGTGGTGGAGCCCGCGCCGCGCTGGCTGGCCTTCACGGGCCAGACGCACGAGGAACACCTGGGGCTGGGCTGGCTCACCGCCATCCACCCGGACGACCGCAAGCGCGTGGTGCGCAGCTGGGTGGAGTCCCTGCGCACGAAGGCGTCCTACCGGGGCGAGTTCCGCCTGCGCTTCCACGCGGGGGGCTACCGGGACGTCGTGGGCCGGGCGGTGCCCGTGTTCGGTGACAAGGGTGTCATCCGGGAGTGGGTGTCCACGGCGGAGGACATCACCGAGCGCAAGCAGGCGGAGGCCCAGGCGGAGAACGAGCGCGCGAGGCTGCGCTCCGTGCTGACGAGCGCCCCGGCGTCCATCGCCATCCTCTCCGGAGAGCGGCAGGTCTTCACGCTGGTGAACCCCCTCTACAAGGTGCTGTCGGGAGGCGCGGACCTGATGGGCACCTCCGTCAAGGACGTCGAGGACGAACGGGGGGTCGAGTACTCGCGGCTCTTGGAGCAGGCCTATACCCGTGGAGAGTCCTTCGTCGAGAAGGAGGTCGCGGTCACCACCGACTTCCAGGGCGACGGGGCCCAGTCGACGCGGCGGTTCGACGTGGTGTACCAGCCGCTGCGCGACGTGCGGGGCCAGGTGGACTCCGTGCTGTCATTCGCCGTCGACGTGACGGAGCGGGTGGAGGCCCGGAAGAAGCTGGAGGAGTCCGCCGCGTCCCTGAGGAACCAGCAGCAGTGGCTGGAGGCGATGCTGGACCGGACGCCCGTGGCCATCATCCTGGTGGAGCCCGTGACCGGCCGCATCATCTTCGCGAACCAGGCGGCCCGGCAGATGGCTGGCGGTGATTTCCCCGGGGGCCTGCGGGAGGAGAACTACATGGGCGGCGCGCACCGCTTCACGGACGAAGCGGGCCGCGAGCTGACCATGGAGGAGATCCCCGGCATCCGCGCGGTGAGGGGCGATCCCGTGCACGCGGAGCCGGTCGTCTGGCACACGCCCACAGGACATTACTCCCTGCTGGTGGAGGCGGGCACCCTGCCCGCCCAGCACGGCCACCCGGAGGCGGTCCTCCTGGCGCTCCAGGACGTCACCGAGCTGAGAAAGTTGCAGGCCCAGCTCCAGCACGCCGTGTCGCTGCGGGACGAATTCCTGACGGTGGCATCACATGAATTGAAGACGCCGCTGACGCCGTTGCAGCTCAAGCTCCAATCCCTGGTCAAGGACGCGCAGGCGGAACAGACGCTGGAGTCGCTGCGGGAGCGCGTGGTGAAGACGGCGGAGACCGTCTCCGGGCAGATACGGAAGATGACCACGCTCATCAACGACCTGCTGGAGGTGACGCAGCTCACGGGCCCCTCCGCACCGCTGCAACTGGAGGACGTGGACCTGGCGGACGTGGTGCGCGACACGGTGGAGCGCTTCCAAACCCAGGCGGCGAAGGCGGGCTGCGAGCTCATCGTCCATGAGACACCGGGTGTCGTGGGCCGCTGGGACCGCCACCGGCTGGAACAGGTGGCGAGCAGCCTGCTGTCCAACGCGCTGAAGTACGGCACGGGCCACCCGGTGACGCTTCGCGTGGAGCAGGTCCGCGGCCGGGCGAGGCTGAGCGTGAGGGACGAAGGCATCGGCATCTCGCCGGGGAGCCTCCAGGCCATCTTCGAGAAATTCACCCGCGCCGTGTCGACACGGCATTATGGCGGTCTGGGATTGGGCCTCTTCATCACCAGACAGATTGTCGAAGCCCACCACGGCACCCTGCGCGTGGAGAGCCAACCCGGCCACGGCGCGACTTTCATCGTGGAGCTGCCGGCCTCCTGACGCCGACAAAAAAACACACACATCTCCCACCCGACCCCAGGTGCGCCGCCGGAACACCAGGACCGAGCAGGTCGCCAACCCGATGCATCAGGGCCGCGCCGACCCATTCCCTGCTCATCCGTTCCGCCGGGCACGGCTATGTTTCGCGTCGCTGTCTGGGTATGATGCCCGCCGGGGGAGCGCGTCCCGCCGGAAGCGGGACAGAGCGCCATCATGCCCATGCCCAAATTCCTGTCCGTGCACGGCGCCGCCGCCGCGGTCCTGTTGAGCGCCCTGCCCGCCTGGGCCCAGTCCGCCCTGCCCGGCTTCGAATTGGAGCACCTGGAGATCAACCCCGGCCGCGGAACCGCGGTGATGCGCAACGGCGAGCTGCTGGTGCCCGGCGGCATGAGCCTGGGGCTGGTGGGCCAGTACCAACAGCTGCCGCTCGTGCTCCTCAACGGCGAGCGCCGCCTGGAGGCCGTGCGCAACCGCGCGTCCTCCGTCCTGGCGGGCAGCTACGGCGTGCTGCCCTGGCTGGAGGTGGGCGCGCAGGTGCCCGTGGTGTTGTGGCAGCAGGGGGATGATCCAGCGCCCCTGGGCCTGACGCCGCTGGCCTCGCAGGGCCTGGGCACCCCGGAGATACAGGCGCGCCTGGGGCTCTTGTCGCGCCGTGACGACCACCCCGTGGACCTCGCCATGGACCTGGGCGTGGGGCTGCCCATCGGCAGCGCGGCGGTGCTGGGCCGGGACTCGGGCATCCGCGTGCGCGCCCTGGCCGCCATCGGCACGCAGGTGGGGTTCCTCAAGCCCGCGCTGGAGGCCGGCATGCTGCTGCGCTCGCGCAACCCGCTCTCCGCGCCGAACGCCTCCGGACAGACCCTGGAGGTCCGCCTGGGCGCCGGGTTGACGACGGCCGGACAGGGCCTGCGCGGCGAACTGGCGGTGAAGGCCGCCTTCGCGGCGGACATGGACCAGCCCGCTGTGGAGGTGCTGGCCGGCGGACGCATCCCGCTATCGGAGGGACTGGAGCTGCACGCGCTCGCGGGGCCCGGCCTGGGACGCACGCCGGGCACGCCCATCGCCCGGGTGCTCCTGGGCGTGTCGTTCCGCCAGGAGCCTCCTCCCCGGATGGAGGTGCTCCCGGAGCCCGTGCCCCACCTGCGCCTGGAGGAGTTCAAGACGCGGCCGGAGTACGTCCCGGACTCGAGCGTGGAGCCGGTGCCCACCCGCGAGCTGCTCCCCCCTGAACCCGCGCCGTCACCCTCGCCATGACCTTCGAGCCACGCATCGTCCTCGCCGCGTTCGACGGCACCCAGCCGCCTCCGGACAGCGTGCCCGCGTGGCTTGCGCGAAGCTGGGAGGATCCGGATGGCTTCGCCGCCGCGATGGCCCCCATCCACGCCGGCCGGAGCACGCCCTTCAAGAGCCGCACCGGCCAGCACCACGACTTCTTCCACGACCTGGTGGCCCGCCACGCCACCACGGACCGCATCGCGCTGCGCGCGTACTCGCGGACGCAGGGCTGGCGCACGCTGAGCTACCGCCAGCTCCAGGAGCAGGCCTCGCGGCGGGCCACCGCCTGGGCGGGGTTGGGGGTGAAGCCGGGCGCGAAGCTGTGCCTGATGCTGCCGCCGGGCGCGGAGCTGATGGTGTCGCTGTGCGCCGCGCTGGGCCTGGGCGCGTGCGTGAGCCTCCTGCCGCCCGGGGCCCGCGCCTTCGTGGCGCGCCGGCTGGACGCGCTCGCGCCCCAACACATCGCCGCCGAGCCTCACCAGGCGCCGCTCCTGGGCAAGCACGCCGCGCGGCTCCTGCCCATGCAGACGCAGGTGCCGCCCGCGCTCGCGTCGTACACGTACAAGC
The DNA here is from genome assembly GCF_003668935.1 of Corallococcus sp. AB032C. Taxonomy (NCBI): domain Bacteria; kingdom Pseudomonadati; phylum Myxococcota; class Myxococcia; order Myxococcales; family Myxococcaceae; genus Corallococcus; species Corallococcus sp. AB032C. The sequence continues at coordinate 83,569 of NZ_RAWP01000019.1, forward strand.
CCTCCGAGCCGGTGGGCCTGCTCTTCTCTCCGCTGGCCAAACCCAGCGACGTGCCCGTGCCGCTCACCGCCGGGGACGCGTGGCGGAGCGCGCTGGTGGACGGGCTGCTGACCTTCGGACTGAACCCGGGGGACCACCTGGCGGCGCCGGGCTTCCACCCGCTCCAGCACCTGCCGGCGCTGTACTTCACCACGCTCCTGCGCGGCGCGACGTACCTGCACGTGGAGCCCGCGGACCTGGACGTCACTCCCACGCTGCTCACCGAGCACCCCGTGCGGGCCCTGGGCCTCACGCCCGCCGTGCGCGACCTGGTGGCCCGCGCGCGCCTTCCGCTCAAGAACGTGGGCCTGTGGTTCAGGGATCCGCAGGCGCCCTTCGACTTCTACGCCTGGCGCGACGCGCTCAAGGCCTGCGGGCTGGCCAGCGTGCCCGGCGGCAACGTGTGCGTGGACCCGGCGTTGGGAGGCGCGGTGCTGTGCTCGCACCGGCGCGTGGCGGCGGACGTGCACACGGACATCGCCCCCGCGCCCGGGCGCGCCTGGGCGCTGCGCGACTTCACCGACAGCGGGCAGGACGCCGTGGGAGACACGGGGCTCTTCACCCCCCTGCCAGACGCCGGACGGCCGCTCGCGCACGTCGTCCTGACGCGGGTGCGCGGCCAGTACCACCACCTGGGCGTGCGCGAGCCCCGGCGCGAGGGACGGGTGTTCCTCTTCGAGGAGGTCGCGAACGCGCTGCGCGAGCCTCCCGGCCCCCGGCTGGACACGGTGGGGCTGGCCGTGCCGGAGAGCGGCCTGGCGGGCGCGTATCGCAGCGTGCTGGTCGTCTTCACCGGCGACCTGCCTCCCGGCGTGGAGGTCAGCGAGGCGGACGTGCGCCGCCGCATTGAACAGGCCCTGGGCGCGGACGCACTGCCGGACCGCATCGAGCGCTTCGCGCTCCACGCGCGGCGCCTGAACGGACAGCAGGACGGGCCGTTGGATGAAGAGTGGTGCCGTGCGCAGTACTTCATGGGCTCCCTGAAGCTGAAATCAGGAGACCCCCTGTTCCAGGCGCTCACGTCACTGCGCGCCCGGGTGGAGTCACGCTGATGGGAATCCAGGTCGTGTCCGGAGCCATGCTCCAGTGCAGCTTCGGGATGGCGCCCTCGACGCTGTCGGTGCTGCCCGCCAACAAGGTGAACTCCACCGCGCCGGCGGCCACCATCATGGACAACGTCCCGGGCATGAACGTGCCGCCCTTCGTCATGTGCAAGTCCATGGCGAACCCCACCGTGGCCACCGCCACCGCCGCCGCGATGGGCGTCCTCAAGCCCATGCCGTGCCTGCCGGTGATTCCCGCGCCGTGGACGCCGGGCTCGCCCACCGTGGTGATCAAGGGCAAGCCGGCGCTCACCGACACGTGCACGTGCACCTGCGCCTATGGCGGCATGATCAAGATCAACATGACCGCCCAGACGAAGACCCAGGTGAAGTGACTCACGGCAGGGGCACGTAGCGCAGGGGCGCCTCCCGCTGCGGCAGGCGCACCTCCAGCTCCACCACGTCCTCCGCGCTCCAGACGGCGAACAGCTCCACCAGCCGGCCGCACAACAGGTCCACCAGCGGCAACAGCGACGCGTCCATGGGCCCGAAGCCCAGCTGGTACACGTACTTGAAGCCCGCGGCGCTCCGGGCGAAGGGCTTGGACTTCACGGACACCTCCGTGAGGGACGGCAGCAGATCCCGGAAGTGCCGCTGCGTCCGCACGCCCAGCACATCCAGGAGGAACAGCAGGTCCTCGCGCCCCAGGAACCGCTGCGTGCGCAGCGCCAGGAGCTGCAACAGGGCCTGCTGCCCGTGCTCCACCGGGTTGTCCCCGCCGGGCGCCACCGCGCCCACCAGGCTCCACGGCACGCCTTCCAGGAAGCGGTCCGCCAGCACCGGCCGGTAGCCCCGCGCATCGAAGCGCGGCGGCAGCGGCTGATGCCACAGGCCGTCCACGCCCAGCCGCACCGGCTTGAGGAACGCGTCCGGCATGTCCAGCGCCAGCCACGACGTGCGCGCCAGGGCCTGGCCTTCGTGCTCCAGCTCGTACGTGTCCGCGCCTCCGGAGATGGCTCCAGGGCGCAGGGGCACCATGCCCTTCGGGGTCAGCTGGTACACGCCCGTGGCAGCGTTCAGCCGGAAGCCCATGGACGAATCCGGGTGCTGCACCGCGTGCCGCTCCTTCGTGCCGTCGTGATCCACGGGCGCCGCCATGGCGCGCTGCAGGTTCACCACCGGCACCGCGTGCGCCACGAACGAGTCCGGCCCCACCACCAGCTCCGACGGCCAGCGGCCCGCCAGGCGCAGCGTCAGCGTGAAGCCCTGCCAGTTGCGGGGGGCCGGCGGGATGCGGGCCTCCAGGAACAGCTCCTGCTGCGGGAAGTGCAACAGCTGCCGCAGCCGCTGCAGCGGGTGTTCGGACGCCTCGCCCTCCGCCGCCACCGGCCGGGGCGCGCCGAAGCGCACCGGGCCCGAGTGCGCGTCGAAGGGCTTCACCTCGTGCTCCACCGCCCCGTCGTCGAAGCACACGGTGGCGGAGCGCACGGCGCTCTTCAGCTGGAAGAACACCGCCAGGGACGCCCGGAAGTCGTTGAGGTGGTTGATGTGCAGCCGCACCTCGCCGGGTGAGTCGTTGCGCGGGAAGCCGCCTTCGAAGACGAGCCGCAACAGCGCGCCGTCCTCGCCCTGGCGCTCCAGCCGCGCCTGGGTGAGCCGCACGGGCAACAGCCGCAGCGGGGCCAGCGTGCGCAGGGAGAGCGGCCCGGTGGGACCACCCCCCAGGCCCGGGTTGAGGAGGAAGGGCGTGCCCCGGGGCAGCTCCGCGGCGTCCACGAAGCGCGCGTCCGGCTCCGCGCGGAACATGGCCATGGCGGGAATGGGATTGAGCAGGTAGGCGAAGTGCTGCTGGAACAGCCGCAGCGTGCTGCGCTCCAGCGCGCGCTGCCCCGCCCGGCGCGTGCGAGCGGTGAACAGGGCCATGGCCTCCGTGAGCCGCCGCACGTCCGCGTCCTCGCCATCCAGCGGCGCCGCGGGGTGCAGGGCCGTGTAGCCCAGCCGGAACTTCTCCAGCGCCTGGAGCTCCTCCAGGAACGACGCGTAGAGCGCTTCATCCATCCGCATGGCCTAGTCCCCCTCCTGCACGCGCAGGAACATCCGGCCCTCGGTCACCTCGATGAGCTGGGTGTCCTTCTCCAGGGTGCGCTGGATGCGCAGCATCGGCTTCGAGTCCTGGTACAGGTGCTGGATGGACGTCTCGCTCTTGTCCGTCTTGCCCAACAGCAGGTGGTTGCCCTGCGACTCCTTGGGGAGCCGGGCGCCCGGGCGCCATTCCAGGAAGCGGTCCATGCGCGCGTGCTGGTAGCCCAGCGACACCAGCACCCGCGTCCCCTTGTCCATGGGGAAGTAGAAGTGCCCGGGCTGCTGGTGCGGCTCATAGGGGACGAGCACCTCCTTGTCCCACAAGGGCAGCTTCACCCGGTACGACTCCACCGACGTCTCCTCGTCCTGACGGATCTGATACGTGCGGTCCGGATCCCCGCCCTCCTCGCTGACCACCCGCCCCTCCGCGAGGAAGGGCCAGCGCGGCGGCCGGAAGCGAGGGCGCCGGAAGGTGGGGTCCGCCGCCTCCTCCAGCGTGGCCTTCAACTTCAGCTCGTAGTCGTTGGCGTCGCTGTCCGGATCATGCGCGGCGTCGGCCTCCACGGCGCGCGCGTCCAGCTCCAGCGCGTGCAGCCGGTACTGCTTGCCGTGCGTCGCGGCCTGCGTGCTGAAGTCCCCCAGCGTGTAGAGGCCGTTGAGCACCAGCGACGCGCGGGGGTAGCTCGCGAAGGACAGCCGCAGCTCCGGGCCCTCCAGCTGCTGACGATTCGTCTCCAGCGTCACCCGGTCCGTGAGCGTGCCCTCCAGCGTGGAGGTGACCAGGCACTCGGTGAGGACGCCCGCGATGGCGTCCGCGTTCTCCACCGCCTTGCGCTTCGTGCCGGCGTCCACGTAGCTGTTGAGCACCGACAGCGCGTCCCGCCGCGGCTCCGGGTAGCGCAGGTCCACCTGCTTCACCTCGTCGCGGGTGAGCACCAGCGCCTCGCCGCCCTCGGGCTTCGCGGCCGCGAGCGTGTACTTCCCCTCCGCGTAGTCCAGGAACATGCCCGCGTGCATGCGCGCCTGCACCCAGTGCAGGAAGTCCAGGAAGCTGGCGCCGGAGTCGTCATCCGCGCCCAGCCCCAACGCGTGGAGGCCGTGCTTCGTCCCCGCGGCCTCCCATTCGTAGGCCACATCCAGCCCACCGGGCGTATTCGCCTCGATGACGGCTTTCAGCGTCTCATCCACCCACACGCCGCTGGGGAAGTGCCGGCGCCATAGCATCGCGGCGGGGTCCACCAGGCGGATGCGGTAGCGCCGCTGCATCACCGGCGCGTCCTTCACGTTCGCCAGCGAGCGCTCGCGGACGTGGCGCTCCTCCACCCGCCCGATGAGCTTCAGCGGTAGGGCCTCCGCGCCCTCGCGCCCCTCTGACTGCGCGCCGTAGCGGCGGTCCACGGTCAGCGTCGCCGTCAGGGGCTTGGTGTCAGTGAAGGGGGTGAAGAGCGTGTCCTCGTCCCCGCTCTCCTTGCACATCACCCACCACTCCACCTGCGCCTCGAAGCCGTAGGAGCGCGCCTTCACCGACAGGCGCTTGATGCTGCCAGCGGGAAGCGTGAAGGCCTCGTCGCCGGCCTTGAGGTCCAGCGTCACCTTCAGCTGTTCGGTGAACTTCATGGCTCGTCCTCCCCAGCTGCCTCTTCTGGAGGCCGTTCGCGCAGGCGGCGCGAGCCCGGGTCCAGGAGCAGGTCCATGGGCTCGTGGGAGTCACGCAAGAGCAGGCGCACCACCAGGCCGGGCGCCCCGCCCGACGCGGCGGGCACCTCGTCGATGGACACCACCTCCACCCGCGGCTCGTACCGCGACAGCGTCTCGCGGATCTCCGCGCCCAGGCCCGCGAGGCGCTCCGCGTCCGAGCGGAACCCCGTCTCCGTCAGCCCGAAGCCGGGCAGCACGGAGGCCGCGCCCCGCTTGGCATGGAGCAGGTGGCCCAGGTTGCGGAGCACGGCTTCACGAGGCGTCTCCACCACCCCCAGGAACTTCTGGTGCAAAAAGCCCACGGTCCCCTCCCCTCCTAACGTCCAGCTGCCTTCGGCGTGCCCATGGCCATGCCCTGCCGGTCGCCTTCGGCACGCGGAGGCGCGGCCACCGGCACGGACGTGTCGCCCAGGAAGATGAGCTGCCGCAGCGGCTTGCCCTCCGCGCCCGGCAGTCGCTCGTAGCCCAGCTGTCCCCGAGGCCCCAGCCGCACGGTCCGCCCGTGCGCGAGCACCGTCAGCACCACCTCCAGTTGCATCCGCGCGGGCACGAGCAGCGGCAGGATGTGCCGGTGGAAGCGGTGGCGCACCCGCGCGGGCCAGTCACGCCCGCGCATGTCCGCTTCCTCGTCCGCGAACACCTCCACCTGGAAGCCCCCGATGTCCGCCGCGTACGTGTGGCCCAGGATGCCCGTGCCATCCAGCGGCGTGGGCCCGAGGGTGGGGCGCATGCCGGAGAAGCGCGTGCGGAAGGAGCGGCGGACACATGTCACGCGCAGCTCCGGGAACACCTGCTGGAACAGCCACTGGAGCGTGGCCTGTGAATCCACGCCCACCATGCGCTGGTAGAAGCCCTTCGTGCGCTCCCAGTCCCCCACGAGGCTCGTGTCCCGTTCGGGGTGCAGCGCGTCCACCAGCGCCAGCAGCAGCCGGTGGTCGAAGAAGCGGATGAAGTCGAGGAACGGCTCCGGCTCCGGCAGCTGCTCGGCCACCTGGAGGAAGTAGCTGGGCACCAGGCCCGGCGTGGCCAGGAGGCCCAGGTTGAGCGTCACCACCACCCGGCGCACCGGGGAGAGGTGGAACGTCACCGCCTCCACCAACGACGCGGACGCCACCGACTCCGGGTTGCTTTCGAAGAGCACCCGGTCCCGGCCATAGCCCTGCGTCTCCAGGAGCCGCAGCAGCGGCCCCAGGTCGAAGTCCTTCGCGCGGGCGCGAATGCGCCGCTCCAGCGGGGACAGCAGCGGCGAGGCGCCGTTCATGAGCAGGGCCGCCTCACTCGCTTGGCCCCACGAAGGCGCCCAGGTCCACCTGGTAGAACTGCGACAGCGTGCGCCACTCCATGGTCTCCTTGCGCTCCCAGTGCTCCTGCATGTCCCCCACGTGGCGGTTGAGCAGCGCGCCGAACGACGAGAACAGCTCCGGCAGGTAGCGCCGAGGGTCGAAGTCCTCCAGCGTCCGGAGCACGTCGTCGCTCACCAGCGCGGCCTTCTGGAAGTCACCCCGCTCCACCAGCACCTCGAAGGCCTTGAGCTTGTCGCACAGCTCCAGCAGGTGCGCCGACCCGCGCAGCTGCAGCGGCCCCGTCGTCCGGGGGAACGACGGGGGTGGCGCGGCGGCCTTCGCGCCCCGTCCCTTCGCGGGAGCGGCCGGCTTCGCGGGCTCCGGGGCCGGTGCGGGAGCGGCCGCGCGCTCCTGCGTCTCCTTCAGCCACTGTCCCAGCCCCGCCAGCCCCTGGGCTCCGTTGCGGAACGCGGCGCCTTCCAGCGCGCCCTGCAAGGTCTGGATGCCGCGCAGGGCGTCCTTGCGCTTGCCGTCCGAGAAGCCCTTGGTCCACGCCTCCCAGCCCGCGTCCTTCTTGCCGTGGTGATACTTCAGCGCGCTCAGCAGTGTCTGGAACAGCCACGTCAGCGCCTTGTTGAGCAGCACCGCGGGCTTGGACTTGTCCTTCCCTTCGCCCTGGGCGGCCTCCGCCGCCGCCGCGCGCGCGAGCGAAATCAGCACCTCCAGCACGTCCGGCAGGCGCACGAGCCCGTCCTCGCGCAGCGCCGCGAAGAGGTAGTAGGCCGACAGCCGGACCTCGTAGCCCCCTTCACCGTCCAGGGCCTCGATGGCGTCCGCGGCCTCCGCGTAGGACTCCCGCTGCACCAGGTCCGCCACCGTGAGGAAGCGCGGATCATGCGACTCCAGGCGCTCCAGCGGTCCGCCCTCCACGGGGCGCAGGCACAGGCTCAGGTCTCTCATGGTCTGTCTTTCCACTTCATGTTACATGTCTCTCATTCACAAGGACAGACACCCATGGCCATCGCGAAACCCGACTTGCTCGAACTCGAATGCAATTGGCAGACCGGGTTTCAATACCGGCCCGGCTTCCGCGGAGCGCTGGGGTATCTGTTGGAATGGAATGGCTGCGGGGGGTTGAACCTGACGAAGGAGCTCACCCTGTCCTCCCCGACGGTGGGCGACTTCGGGCCCACTGCGCAATGCATTGGCCTGATTGGCCGGCTGTCCATGAGTGGCTCTTCCGGTCCCCTGGACTTCAGCGTGTACGTGGGGCGCGCCACCGCGGCCAACGTGCTCAACCACTTCGCCAAGCCCCTGGACAACCTGCGGCTGAAGCTGGCGTGGGCGGTCATCGACTTCGATGAAGCGGGGGACACCTGGTTCGAGGCCGCGAAGCTGAAGAGCCCGGCCACCGCCGAGGCGCTGATGGACACCGAGAAGGGCCGCCCCAAGGTCTTCCTGGACAACCAGCCCACCACGCTGGCCACGGACCTGGACATCCGCTTCCACCGCTTCGACTTCCGGGTGGTGCCCGCTCCGAAGAAGAGCACCACCCTGGAGTTCGCCACCAACTCCCAGGAGCGCCGTGTCACCAAATGGGGCACGGACAAGTGAGCTGATAGAGCGGAACGGGGAGCGGCTTGACGCCCTCCCCGTCCCTCCACCCGGCTGCTACTGGCCGCCTTCCTTGTAGCCCCAGCTGTACACGTCCTTGGCTTGCGAGTTGTGGCTGTAGTGGATGTTGCAGAGGTTGAGCTTGTCCGGGATGACCTGGAAGGTCATCTGGCAGAACTTCACGTCCGTGACGCCGACGTTCTCCGGCTCACCGACGTGGAGCATCACCTCGTTGCCCTTCTGGTTGATGCGCCCCTTGAGCATGTTGGCTTCGCCGCCAGACTCATCGCCCAGGGGGTAGCACTTCTCGAACCACTTGCCCGCGGCGCTGTCCCACTCGCATACCCAGAACACCAGCTTCTTGAGCTCGGTGTTGGTGATGCCAGTGAAGTCCGGCTTGTTCTCCGGGCTGATGAGCACGGTGAAGTCCATGGGGTCGAGCTTGCCGCCCTCCCACTGGATCTGTGTGATCAGGCCCACACAGCGCACGGCGTTCTTCGCGCCGACCTTCTCGATCTTCACCTCGCTGAAGGTCGCCTCACCGTCGAACGGCGTGTAGAAGAGGCCGTTGCTCTTGGGAAAGGCGCCGTCGTCCTTGCCCAGCCCCTTGATGTCCAGCAGGTAGCCCACCGGGACGTTCTTCTGGGGGCGCTGCTGGATGGTCTGCTGCCAGTCACACGAAATGCCAAGCGGTCCATCTCTCATGGTTTCGGTCCTCCATTCTGCTGCGGGGTTTGTCAGCCGAGCCGCGCATCCACGCGGAGGTCCACGTTCATGCCTTCGAACTGGATGTGCGGGAGGACGGAGAGGTTGCAGTGGTACCAGCCCACCTTGCCGGGCACTTCCGCCACGGTGAGGTTGTAGGCCTTGAAGGGGTAGTAACGCAGCGTCAGGTCATCCGGGTTCACCAGCGTGGTGACGTACCGGGAGATCCACCGGTCCAGCTGCTGCTGCATGTACGGCGCGTTCGCCGTGCTGCCGATGTTCTCGCGCATGATGGCCTTCACGTAGTGCGCGATGCGGCTGATGGAGTACGTGTAGGCCAGGTTCGTCACCAGCTGCGAGTTCTCCGAGTCCTTCGTGTCCTCGAAGACCTTGGCCTTCTTGAGGGACTGGACGCTGAAGAAGACAGCCTCCGCGCTCCCCTTCTTGTGGATGAGCGGGATGAAGCCGCCGTTGGCCAGCTCCAGCTCGCGGAAGTCCGGGATGGACATCTCCACGGGCAGCTTCATCTCCTCCTCGCCGCGCAGGTGCGTCAGGTGCACGGGCAGGCCCTCCACCAGGCCGCCGCCCCTTGGGCCGCGGATGTGCTGGCACCAGCCGGAGGTCGCGAACGAGCGCACCAGGTTGCGGGCGAACAGGATGGCCGCGTTGCCCCAGAGGTACTCCTCCTCCTTGTCCCCCTTCACCCCTTCCGTGAAGTTCATGCCGGGGGCCGGGTAGGTCTCCGGGTTGTAGGGCGGCCGGACGATGTAGCGCGGCAGCGTGAGGCCCACGTAGGCGGCCTCGTCCGTGTCACGCAGCGCGTTCCAGGCGGAGTACTTGGGCGAATCCAGCAGGCTGGACACGTCGCGCAGCTGGGACACCTCCTTCATGGTGTCGCAGCCGAAGAAGCGCGGGGACACGGACGCCACGAACGGCGCGTGGCTGGCCGCGGCGATCTTCCCCATCGTTTTGAGCCACAGCATGTCTTGCGGCGTGTTGGCGAACTCGAACAGGCCCACCAGCGCGCCGTACGGGGCTCCGCCGTACTGATCGTACTCAGCGACGTACAGCTTCTTGAAGAACTCCGAACCGGCGACGTCCGCCGCGTTCGTCTCCAGGTCGCTGTAGGCCTCCTCCTTGGAGACATCCAGCAGGCTCAGCTCGATGTTGGCCTTGAAGTTGGTGTTGCGCACCAGGTCGTTGAGCGCGGTCCACTGCGCCTCCACCTCCTGGAACTCCGGCGCGTGCAGCACGGCGTTGAGCTGATCCGACACCAGCGCGTCGATGGTGCCGACCAGCTCCTGCACCGTCTGCTTGTCGAAGCGGCCCTCGTCCATGTCCATGTTGTGGACCATGGCCGCCAGGCTGGAGACGAAGCGCTCCTCCGGGGTGGCGTCGTCGGGGATGACCAGCAGGTCGGTCTGGGTGGAGGCGTCGCGCGCGGCGGGCACGGAACCCAGGCGCACGCTGTTGAGGAACAGCGGAAGGTCCAGGGGCACATCGGCCACGGCGGTCGTCGCGGTGGTGGAAGACGCAGGAGCGGTAGGCATGGAAGGAGGTCTCGTTCAGGAAGGTCGTGGGGAGGGGCTTGCGCCCGGCATCACGTCGTCGGCGGCTGCGGGTTCGTCGCGGCCAGCTTCGGCAGGCTCATCGACTTGAACGCGGCCAGCTCCGTCTTCAGCTTCTGGACGGCCTCCGGGTTCTGCGCGAGCTGGCGCACCAGCTGGCGGAACTCCTTGCGGTTATCCAGGTTGCCCTGCAGTTCCAGGAGCAGCTTGCGCAGCGTGAGCAGCGCGTTGATCTTCGGAACCTGGCGGGCCACGTCCACCGGGCTGAAGGACTTCATCGAGTCCAGCTTGAGGCTCACCTGCAGCGGCGCCGGCGCCGAACCATCCACCGGGTCCTTCTTGTCCACGCGGTTGGGCACGCTGAAGTTCAGCGTCATGCCCATGTTCTGGATGACCTGGTTCAGGTTCTTGCCATCCAGATTGCGGATCTCCCGCTGATCCAGGTCCTTCTTGCGGTCGTTGGAGGTGCCCTTGGAGAAGTCCCCCATCACCAGCAGCCGGAACGGAAGCGCCTTGTCCGCCCGGGTGCCATTCACCTGGGTGCGGTAGGTCAGCGTGATGCGTGATCTGGGAATTTCGTCGGTGATGGCCATGAGTACCCCCAAGAACTGAACCGCCGTTTTGTGAAGGAATTGATAAACCATATGAATATACAAAAGCAATACACCCCCAACGCATGACCTGACACGATGGGCGCGTCGACACCCGGTGAGACAGGAAAGACCCAACCCATGGTGTTTCATGCCCTTCAGGGCACGAAACCAGACACGGTGGATCAGCCAGGCTCACTTGACGTCACAGGCTCCAGGCCGGTAGCTTTTTCTAAACACTGTCACCCAGCCCAGGCAAGCTTTTGCTCCGGGCGGTCCCCGTGACGGAAAACCCGCTCCCGCCGTCCCTGCCATGAACCCAGACACACTCGCGCGAGTCCTGTGGCAGGAAGGGCAGACCCTGCTGCCCGAACACTTCCGGGCCCAGGAGGAATCCCTCTCCACGGAGGCCCGGCGCTACGCGGGGTTCGCGGGTCTTCCGGTGGTGGGCGTGAGCGCGTTGCGTTTCAACGATGTGTTGCTCGCCAAGGGCTCGGTGGCGCTGGAGGAATTGACCGCGGTGTTACCGGGAGGCCACCTGGTGGAGGTACCGGGTAACGCGGATGTAACACCGCTGTCGCTCGAGGAGACGGGCCGCATGCGGGTGACGGTGTATCTGCACCTGCTGGGCGTGCTGGAGCCCCGCGAGGACCTGGCGCCCGCGGGCGGTGAAGCGCCCAGCGTGGTGCGCGCGGGACGGAGGCTGTGCCTGTCGCTGGAGCCGGTGGTGGACGACACGGTGAGCAGCCTGTCGCTGGCCGTCTTCACCCGGAACGCGGACGGGCCCTGGCAGCTGTCCGCCACGCACCTGCCGCCGCTCTTGAGCGTGGGCCCCCACCCGTTCCTGGAGCCCCTGTTCGAGCAGCTGGACGGCCTGCTCCAGCAGGCGCAGGGGCAGCTGCGCACGTCGCTGCGCGAAGGCCTGGTGCGAGGCGACCGGCTGGCCAGCGCACGGCGGGCGCTGTGCGAGGTGCGAAGCCTCCAGGTGCTGCGCCAGGACATGCGCCACGGCCTGCAGCCGCCGCCGTACCCGCTGGTGCAGGCGCTGCGGCGGCTGTACTTCGAGACGTGCTGCTACCTGGAGGCGGAGCCGGACGACGAACTGCCCGCGTACGAGCACGAAACGCCGGGCCCGGGAATCGCTCGGTGGATGGAGCTGCTCACGCGCGGGTTCCGCCCGCAGGCCAGCCCCCTGTCCTACCGGGTCTTCGACTTCCAGGAGGGCCACTTCAAGCTGACCCCGCTGCCCAGGGAGACGCCGCCGCCGGATGACTTCTACCTGCTGGTGCGCCGCCAGGAGCGCGACCGGCCCCGCTCCATGGAGGGCGTGAAGCTGGCCAGCCCCTTGCGGCTGCCGGCGGTGCGGCGCCAGGCCTTGAAGGGCGTGCCGTACCGGCACGTGGCCTTCCCGTCGTTCCCCCACGCCTTCGACGCGGACATCGACTGGTATCAGCTCACGCCCCAGAGCGAGGAGTGGCAGTCCGCGACGCGCGAGGACGGGATCACGTTCTTCGCCACGCCCGCGCTCGAAGGGGCGCAGGTGCTCCTCTACTGGCGCAGGGCCTGACGGCGGACCGAGGGGGGAACGGCGCGCATGCCCAAGCTCATCTGCATCATCGACATGGACAAGGAGAAGGGCCTCACCCTCACCACGGAGGACAAGGACGGGAAGATCCTCCAGACGGTGAAGATGGACGGCGAGTCCATCACCCTGGAGGTGAAGGGTGACAGCGCCACCAGCACCATCGTGCAGAAGCAGGACAGCGTCACGGTGACCTGCAAGTCCTTCGTGCTGAAGGCGGAGACCATCGAGGTGACGTCCACGAAGGCGTCGTCGTGGAAGAGCGACGACACGTTCGCGCTGGAGAGCGCCAAGGCCTTCACGGTCACCACGAAGGACGAGCTGACGCAGAAGGCGGCGAAGGACGCGACCTTGTCCTCGGACAAGGCCGTGACACTGAAGGCGGCGAAGATGTTCAGCGTGGAGGGGGCCGACGTCCAGATGGAGGCCAAGAGCGGAGAGCTGTCGCTGATGGCCCCGTCCGTCAAGGCGGAGGGCAAGAAGGACATCGCCATGGAGGGACCGCAGGTGAAGTTGACCGCCAAGGCGCAGCTGGCGCTCAAGGCGGACGGCATGGCGGAACTCAAGGGCGGAATGGTGAACGTGGGCTGACGGGGGGCGCGATGAAGCTCGAACACTGGCAGGTCGTCTTCACGCAGTACCGGCAGGCCCAGTCCGTCCTGGACGGGTGGCTGCCGCAGTCCGCGCCCGGTTCGGCCGCGGCGGTGGGGCTCTTGGGCCGCGAGGGCCTGCGCAGGCTCCACGACGAGCTCCTGGAGGTGATTGAGCGGCTGCGCGCGGGCCTGGGCGCCCACGCTCGCGACGAGGAGGTGCAGGACGCGCTGAGGCCCTTCACGTACCTGGTGGACGAGCGCGTCCTCCTGCGGCTCGCGGACTCGGAGCAGCCGCTGTGGCCGCTGTTGCAGTACCGCCTCTTCGGCGAGGACGGCGGCGGCGAGGCCTTCTACACGCTGGCGGATCAACGGCTGGATCAGCCGGGTTCGCCCGCGCTGCTCTTCGAGATGCTCCACTTCTGCATCACGGCGGGCTTCGGAGGCCGCTACCTGGGCCATACGGCGAAGCTGCGCGAGTACCAGGAGCGGCTGTCCGCGCGCATCGTCACGCCTCCGCCACCGCCCGCCACCGCCGCGTCCGGCGAGTCCCTTGGGCCGCTGCTCTACACCTTTCCCGCCCGCTACTACGCGGCCAGCGCCGCGAGCGTGCTCGGGCTGCAGGGCCTGCTCTGGTGGGTGACCCGGTGAAGCCACAAGCGGCCCCCCAGGCTCCGCCCGCGCCCACAGCCACGCTCGACGCGGCGCCCGCCCTGCTCCAGGAGATGCGCCGGATCATCGCCGCGCGCCTGGGAGTCGGGACCTTTGGCCTGGAACCCATGCTGGACGAGCTGGGCCAGACGCTGGCGCGCCTGATGCCGGGGCCGGGTGACGCGCGGCTGTCACCGGAGGAGCAGGGGAAGGCGCGCGCGTCGTTCGCGGGCACGGTGGACACACTGGAGGACGTCCTGGAGGCCCTGCATCGCTCGGGCCGGGCTGGGCGCGTCCTGGGCTGGGGGGAGCGCTGAACCATGGATGTCATCAAGAAGCTGACGGCGTTCATTCCGCCGAAGTGGAAGCCGTATGCGCTGCTCGTCCTGGCGCTGCTGGCCCTCTTCGTGCCGTTGTTCCTCGTGTGGCGCGCGAAGCGCAAGAGCACGCCGGCCGGAGGGACCGCCGCGCCGGAGCCCCTGGCGAAGAACCGTCTGCGCAAGGTGCGCGAGAAGTTCCTGGCCGGGCTGCCCCTGCGCCACCGCGTGGCGGTACGGGACCTGCCAGGTGTGGTGGTGATGGGGCCGGCGGGCGCGGGCAAGTCGCGGCTCATCGAGCTGGACCTGGACTGGAAGCGGCAGGCGCGGCAGTTCCTGCCCAGCCTCCTCACGGACTCGCTGCTCCAGGTGTACCTGGGCGCGGACGTGGTGGCGCAGGAGCTGTCCCCGCAGCTGTTGGAGGACGAGTCGCCCCAGGCCCGCGAAGCCCTGCGCCGGCTGTGGAGGGACAGCTTCGGCGGCGGACAGCAGACGCTGGCGGTGCTGGTGCTGGACGCGCGCTGGCTTCAGGACACGCCCCCGGACGAGGTGCGCCGGGCGGCGCAGCTGTTGCGGGGCAAGCTGAATCTCTTGTCGGAGGTCCGCGGGGGCGCGCTGGAGACGCGCGTGTGTCTCACCCACCTGGATGAGCGCGAGGGCTACGCGGACTTCGCGAAGCTCCTGCGCGCGTACCACGTGCCGCTGCGCTTCCCCCTGCCGCCGCCCGGCCAGGAGGGCAAGCTGGGCTCGCTGCTCAAGGCGCAGGAGCAGTACCTGGCGCTGGGCCTGACGGCGCTGCCGGTGGAGTCCTTCGAGCGGCTGGAGCGCTTCTATTCGGAAGGCCACGCGCCCTTCGAGGCGCTGTCGCGCTTCGTGACGGCGCTGATGGAGGGCCAGACGCTGGCGTACGCCCCCACGCTGGCCACGGTGTCGCTGTCCTCCGCGGACAAGGACGCGAGGGATCCGGACGTCCTGTCGGTGTCCGCCGAGGCCAGCACGGCGAGAGCGGTCCACGACCGCTACCTGCACACGCACCTGCGCCGGGCGGTGCTGCTGGGCCTGGCGTTCGCGCTACCGCTCCTGGCCGCTTACGGGCACTTCGCGTGGAGGTTGGGCCAGGCGCGCACGCGCGTGCAGCGCTTCGAGGACATGGTCCAGCGCATGCGCGACCAGGGGCAGGAGGTGTCCGGAGCCGCGGTGCAGGATCCGGTGCTCGCGGCGGGCCAGTCCCTGGACTCGCTGTGGAGGGCCATGAACGCGTGGCCGCTCCTGCGCTACAGCTTCACCGGCGCGCGCGAGGACCTGCGCCAGCGCCTGGCCCGGGGCATTCGCGAGGCCCACATCCGGCCCGCGCTGGAGAAGTGCCACCGCCAGCCGGACACGTGCCGTCCCGAGCAGGTCGTCTACCTGCTGGCCACGTTGCACGGCTCGCGCGAGGAGCCGCTGGGGCAGCTGGTGCTGTCCAGCCTGAAGACGCGCCCGAACTGGAGCTTCGTGTCGGAGGGCGGCCAGGCGGAGTCCGCGGGCGACGTGGCCGCGCTGGAGGCGGGGCGCTCGTGGGTGACGGCGGTGGGGCTGAACGAGTCCCTGGTGGCCGACTACGTCACCATGAGCAACCCGCCGTGGTCGGCGCCAGACACGCCCGAGGCCAGCTGGGCGCGCTGGCCCTTCCCGGAGCCGCTCACGCTGGAGGCGCAGCTGCTGCCGTGGCAGGCGCACCTGCGGCGGTTGCAGGACCTGCTGGCGAACCGGGCCGTGGAGCCGCGCGAGCTGGAGCGGCTGGACGCGGACCTGGAGTCCATGCAGGACGAGCGCAGGCGGCTCCAGGTGCTGCTGGACGACAGCGCGCGCTTCAGCAGCCTGCCGCGAGCGTTGGAGCTCCTGGCCGCCTCCGAGGCGCGCGTGGACACCAGCCGCTTCCGGGGCGTCGCCTCCACGCTCAAGACGGTGGCGTGGATCAACGACCACCGGGACGCGCTGACGAACGTGCTGCGCATGGAGGAAGAGGCGTACCTGGGCGTGAAGGCGGTTCAGAAGATGACCGTGGCGGAGCTGCTGGTGCGCGACGGCCTGTGGCTGCCGGGCAACGGCCCCGCGGTGCTCCAGGTGCCGGTGCTCCAGAGCACCTTCGAGTTCCGTCCCAAGGACGGCTCGCGGCTGCTGCACCAGGCGCTCTTGCGCTACCACGAGAAGACGGGGCGCCTGCCCTTCGGCGTGGTGGAGGGCGAGGAGGTGGTGGCGTCGCGAGGTGGAGCGACCCTGGCGGCGGACCGGCTGGAGTTCGACACGCGGCTGCGCCCGCTGGTGGACGAGTTCACCACGCGAATCAAGGGCGCGGGGCTCCCGGTGGAGGAGGTGTCGCAGCGCCAGGAGCACGTGCGCCGCAAGGTGAACCAGTTCGCGTTCCAGTACCGCAACCGGCTGTTCCAGCGCGTATCCACCTACCGCTTCCAGGCGGTGATTCCCGCGCTCCTGGCGGAGGAGCTGTCGCGCCTCACGCAGCCGTCCTCGGAGCTGGTGGACATGCTGCGCGACGTGGCGCAGGGCGTGGCGCTGGAGCCGCTGGACGGCCCCTTCTACGAGTCGCTGCGCAACGCGGTGGCGCCGTTCAAGCCCATCGCCACGGTGATGAAGCCGGATGAGACGGGCAACTACACGGCGCTCAACCCCTACCGGGCGCTGGTGGCCCAGATGTCGGACGAGCTGAACGCGGTGCCCCGTCCGGGCGTGGTGCCCGCGGAGGCGACGGCGTCGCTCAACGGAGGCCTGGCCACCGGCGGCGCGCAGCCGGCGGGCGGGGCCGCGAAGCTGCCGGAGCTGCTGACGCCGCTGGGGCGGCTGGCCTTCGCGATGATGATGGAGGACGACACGTCCTACCTCCGCAAGGTGGACGCGTGGCTGGATCAACAGGGGCTCATCGGAGAGCTGAGGCAGCCCTTCCGCCAGCCGTTCCTCGCGGTGCGCGATCTGGGGCAGCGCGAGATTGAGAGGACCCTGGAGCGGCAGTGGGACGACGCATCAAGTCGATTCCTGCGTCCGCTGCTGGGCCGCTACCCGTTCACGCCGGACGCATCGCAGGAGGTGGATCCGGGAGACCTGGAGGTCCTGCGCAAGCAGGACGGAGCGTTCTGGGAGTTCGCGACGCGGGTGCTTGCGCCGGTGTGCGAGGAGCGAGGCTCGGAGTGGGTGCCGCGAGGCGCGCTCCAGTCACGGCTCGCGTTGCCGCAGGGGATGTTGCCCACGCTGGGGAGGCTGTCGCGGCTGGCCCGCATGTTGTGGGACACGGAGGGGAGGCCCCGGCCCCTGATGCTGCAGGTGATGCCGTTGCCGCTGCCGAAGGCGCCCACGCAGGGCAGCTTCGTGACGCTGGGTTCGCTGAAGTGCGGCAAGACGACGTTCCTCGCGTACAACCAGAGTCCGACATGGCAGGAGTTCCCGCTGGCGTGGTGGGACCAGCAGACGGCGTCGCTGATGCTGGAGGTACGAGCGCCCGCGGACCAGTCGGTGCAGTACGCGTCGCTGGAGAAGTCACGTTCGGCATGGAGCTGCTTCCGGCTGCTGGAGTCGTCGCAGTCCACGGAAGACCCGCAGCACCGCCGTTGGTCATTGAGAGCGCGGGGCGCCACGTCCACGGACGGGGTGATGGACCTGCGCTTCGGGCTCAAGGGTGAGCCCTGGATTCCATTCCGCGAGGTGCCGCGATGAAACCGTGGGCGAGCTGCATCCCATTGGCGCTGTGTTTCCTGGCCGCGTGCCAGCCGAGCACGCTGCACCTGAGCGTGAAGGCGCCGTCCGGGACGAACCAGGGCCGGCCGCTGTACATGCTGGTGCGCAAGGTGGATCCGAAGCAGTTCGCCGTGGAGTCCTACGGCGAGGTCTCCGCGCGCATCTTCCAGCCGGACGCGGACGTGCTGATGTCGGCGCTGATCTATCCGGGCACGTTGCAGCGCCTGAAGGTGCCGCTGCCGGACGACGCCGCGCCGGTGGCGGTGTCGTTTCTCTTCACCGCACCAGACGGAACCTGGCAGCAGTTCGTGAACACGCCCACGCCCGGCTCACTGGACATCGAGCTGCTCGAAGGACGCATCCGCACGGGCACGCAGCCCGCGGCGCCCAATAAAGGCGACGACGCGGCGAAGCCGCCCGAGCCGCCCGCCGCCCCGAAGCCTCCACCCTCTTCTACCGCCAAGGCCCCGGCCCTCCACGCCGAGAACTGAGGTCGCCTCATGCAACGCATCCTGCTCATCCTGACGGCTGCACTGTGCGTCCTGACCGCCTGCGGTCCTGAGGCGGAGAAGGCACTGGAGCCCGGCACCTCCAAGACCACCGTCGGCGCGGCGCTGCGACCCGATGATCCCGCGGCGTCACTCAGCGTGTCGGAAACCTCCATCCACTTCGAAGACCAGGCGCCGTGCCAGCAGCTGGTCTCGAAGTCCATCAAGCTGTTCAACACCAGCAGCACGGCACTCACGGTCCACCGGGTGAGCGTTACCGGGGCGTTCACCTTCGACGGCATCTACGACGCAGCGGTCAACCGCTGCGACACGAACTGCTCCGTGCCGAACACGCCACTGAGCAGCACGACCCCCATGCTCGTGAAGGTCAAATTCTCCCCGCTCCAGCCCGGCAACTTCCAGGGGACGCTGACGCTTCACACGAACGATCCCGCGGCTCCGTCGATCGTCGTGGCGCTGGATGGAAGGGCCACGGGCCCATTGATCGTCCTCGGCCAGACGTCCGTGGCGTTCGGGGCCCATGAGTTGGGCTCTACGACAACGCGCAACGTCAAGGTGATGAACCTGGGCAATACGAACTTCACGATGGAGCCTTCCGCCACGGCTCCCTTCAGCGTGTCCGGCGCCTCGGTGACCGTCACGCCCTCGGCCCCGGTGACGCTGGCGGTGAGCTTCAACCCGTTGACCGTTGACGACCTTGGGCCGATCACGGGCTCGCTCTTCTTGACGACCGCTTCCGTCGTGTGCCCCGCCCCGCCATCCGCCACGCTCACGGGCGAGGGGCTTTCCCCCGCGAAGCTTTATGTGAGCAGCAACGCGCTGGCCTTCGAGGCCACGCCGGTGAACACCGACAGCGTCACCCAGGAGGTCATCGTCCGGAACGACGGCGACGGACTCCTCACGGTGACCCAGGTGAAGCTGCCCGCCAACTCACCGTTCCGCGTCGACACCACGGGCACCTTCAGCCTCGCGAAGGGCGGCACCCAACGTCTGAGGTTGACGTTCCGCCCGACGGGGACGGGCACCTGGACCCACGACCTCAGCTTCACCATCAACGGCACGGACGTACCCGCCGTCTCACTGACAGGCAGCACGCCGGCGGTCGTCCCCGCGAAGCTCGTCTTGAGCCGCACGACGATGGTCTTCCCACAGACGCCGTTGAACACCGACAGCGCCTCCCAGGAGGTCACGCTCCGGAACGAAGGCGGCAGCGCACTCAATGTGAGCCAACTGGCGCTGGCCCTGGGCTCCCCCTTCCGGGTTGATACATCGGTCCCCTTCAGCATCGCCCCCGGGGGGACGCAACGCCTGAATGTGACGTTCCGCCCGACGTCCGTGACTTCATCCGACACACTGGTCATCAAGAGCAATGTCGCGGACCAGTCCGTGACGCTCACAGGCACCGCGCCGTCCAGCCCGAAGCTTGTCTTGAGCCGTACCGCGGTGGCCTTTGGGCAGACGCCGTTCAACACCGACAGCGCCCCCCAGGAGGTCACGGTCAGGAACGGCGGGGACAGCCTGCTCACGGTGACCACCCTGACGCTGCCCCAGAACTCTCCTTTCCGGGTGGATACCTCGGGCCCCTTCAGCCTCGCGCCCGGAGACACCCAGCGCCTGCAGCTGATCTTCCACCCGACGCCGACGAGCGCCACGACCGGCAAGCTCACCTTCACCAGCAACGACGCCACCGCCCCTGAACTCAATCTGTCCGGCACCACGACGCCGGGCAATGCCTGCCTGGGCATCTCCCCTCTTTCGTTCACATTCGCCGAACAGGAGGCAGGAGACGTGGGCAGTGAGCAGAAGACGGTGACGGTGACCAACACGGGAACGGTTCCGATGACGGTGACGCCCATCGTGACCACGGGAAGCAGTGCCTATTCCGTGAGCCCCAGCACGGCGTTCACCCTGGCACCCAGCTCAGCGGGGAGTGAGCTCTTCATCACGTTCAACCCCGGCGCCAATGAAAACGGTGCCGTGGATGGCGTGCTCACCTTCAACACGTCTCCCACCACGTCCTGCGTGACCAGCGTTCCCCTCCATGGCACCGCGCGCAAGACTTCGCTGGGAGTCAGCACGACCACTCTGGCGTTCCTTGACTACACCGTCGGCGAACAGCCCCTGACCCAGCAGGTCATCCTCTCGAACAGCACCAACTGGCCCATCAAGGTGTTCCCGGTGTCACCTGGGGTCCTGACCCCCTTCACGGTCTCCGGCATTCCGACGGAGGGCCTGACCGTCGCGAAGAACGGGGGTACCGCCGCGGTGACGGTGACCTTCGCCGCGACCACCTCGGGTACCTATTCGAAGACGCTCCAACTCCAGACGGATGCCTCGCAGCCCGTGCCCCCCGTGACAATCACAGGCCAGGCGCTCGCCCCTGAGCTGTTCCTTGTCAACAACCCCCTGACGTTGCCAAACGTGGCGCCCGGCGGAGAGTCCACGGCCGATGCGACCTTGCGCAACACCGGCAACCAGGCCCTATTCCTGTCGAAGGTCACCCCGGAAAGCGACGCCTTGTTCCAGGTCATCGACTTCCTGCCCCAGACCGTGCAGCCGGGCGCGGAAACCAAGGTGAAGGTGCGCTTCCGTCCCTTGTCCAGCACGGGCGACCTGGAGACGCGGCTGCGCTTCTTCACCACGAATGACCGGCAGTTGCCGCCCGTGCTCGTCGTCAGGGGTAACTCCAATGGCCCCAACGCCGTCTTCACCGCGACCGAGATCGACTTTGGTTACAAGCAGAACCGGATCACCCACGTCGATCTCAGCCTCAATGTGAGCAACAGTGGCACCGCATCCTCCGAGCCACTGAAGGTCACCCAGGTTCGCATCCTGCCGACCGGTACGGCGTTCGCCGTGGATGCCGTCACCGCCTCCGAGCCCGAGCTCGCACGGGGTGCGAAGCGGCCCCAGCCCTTCCGGGTGACCTTCAGTCCCAATGAAGAGGACAAGGTGAACGAGGCCAGCCTGGAGATCACCTACAAGGGGACCGTGAGCCAGATCACCACGGTTCGCAACTTCCCGCTGCTGGGAATTGGCGCGGAGGCCAGGTTCTCCACCTCGAAGAGCAACGTGGACTTCCCCGCCACGCAGCCGGGCAGCTCCAATACGCAGACGCTGGACATCATCAACACAGGGCATGTGGACGTGGACCTGGCGGAGGTGGCCGCCAACCTCGGGACGTTCAACATCGACGTCATTGGCTGGCCCAACCCCATCGTTCCAGTAGGGGGTTCTCGCCAGATCGAGATCACGTTCGCCCCCCAGCTCTCGGGCAACTACTCCGCCAATCTCTCACTCGCCACGAAGCCGCCTGCCACGGCGGGACTGGTCCTCAAGCTGTCCGGCGTTGCCGCCGTGGCACAGCTGCAGATGAACCCTCCTCAGCTTGTTTTCAACGAAGTCCCCCGACAGACCTCCAGCACCCAGACCGTCGTGCTGAAGAACATCGGCTCCGCTCCACTTGAAATCAAGAATGTGTCGACGGCGATCGGTCCCTTCAAGGCCATGCTGCAGAACAACCCGCAGCTCCCCGTTTTCCTCCAGCGAAACGAGTCCGCCCTGCTTGAGGTCACCTTCACCCCTGACGCCGCGCAGGATGTGACTGGCACCGTGCAGGTGCAGAGCAACTCGAACGACAGCCAACTCCAGACCATCACTGTCTCGGGCCGGGGCACCGTCCCCGTGTTGACGCTGCCCGGTGGCGCTCCCGAATTCGCGCCTCAGGCGCTCAATGTCGAAGGGGATTCAAAGAGGCTGGTGGTGAGGAACGAAGGCAAGGCCCCGCTGGTGGTCTACACCGTGGAAGTCCCGGACCAGTTCTGCCTGCGCGAGGACACGCAGCAAACCACGCCTTGCCAATCCTCCCTGCGCCCCACCGTGCCCGGGCCCGTCTTCACGGTGGCCCCCGGTGCCGAGCATTTCATCTACATCTCGGCAAAGCCCACCCAGCTCCTCGCCATCGAGCGCAACCTGACCATCTCCAGCAACGCGGATCCGTCAGCCACCCTCGTGAAACTGCTCGTGGATGGGGTGGGCGGCGTGAGCTTGTCGCCCTCCAATATCGACTTCGGGCGCGTGAACTTCGGCTCGTTCGTTGAAAAGACGGTGACGGTGACCAATACGGGCATCACCGACGCGAACATCTCCGTGACGCTCCCCCCGGGGAGTTCGGAGTTCTCCGTGCAGGACCAACTGCCCAAGGTGCCCGCGAATGGCAGTGCCTCCGTGAAGCTTCGGTTCACCCCCCAGGGGGCGACAGGCGGGCTCAGGACGACCAAGGCCTCGGTGCAGGTGGAGGCGTCCTCCCAGGCTCCGCTGGAGCTCAGCCTCCAGGGAACGGCCACGCTGGCAAGGCTCGCGGTGACGCGCAAGGACGCCCAGGCCTTCGACGGGTCACTTGATTTTGGAGCCGTCCGGGTGAACACGACCTCGGATGCCATCGGACTGAGGCTGACACATGCACTGCCGGCTGGCTCCGCGGACCCAGGCACGGGATCGAGCACGCTCAAGGTGGAGGACATCTCGCTGGACGCCGCGGATGCGCAGTCGTTCATCCTGCAGAAGCCTTCGCTACCGCTGGTGCTGAATGCAGGAAACAGCATGGATGTGTCGGTCCAGTTCCGTCCGGACACCCAGCGGCGCTTCAACGCGGTCCTGCGCATCAAGTCTGAAGACAGCCAGGTTGGCACCATGCTCGTGACGCTGGGGGGCCGCGGCCGGACGAACCAGCTCAGCCTGTCCACTCCCACGTTGGAGTTTGGCGCGCGGGTGGCCGAGTCTTCCGCCTCGGCGGTCCGTTCCGTGCGGCTCACCAACGAATCCCTCCAGCCGTTGTCGGTGAGGGGCCTGGAGATCATCGGCGCGACAGAGAACTCCGAACCGTCGCACTTCAGCCTGGATTCCGCGCCCACGCTCCCCTTCACGTTGGCGGCCCAGGAATCGAGGGACATCCTCGTCAAGTTCGTCCCCCGTCCGGACGTCACGTCCAAGGCGAACCTCTTGGTGGTGACGAGCGACATCGAGTCTCCGCAGGCACAGGTGTCCCTGTCGGGCCGGGGGCTCTCCACGGTGTTCCGGGCACTCAACCGTTCGCTGGATTTCGGCACCGTGCGCCAGTCGGAGCCAGCGACGACAAAGGTGGTGCTCACCAACGACACCTCCCAGGAGCTGGTGCTGATGCCGCCCAAGGTGGAGGGACCCCAGGCCGCGAGCTTCGTGGTGGTGTCTCCCATCCTGGGAGCGGAGGGCCGCGCCCTGCCGCAGGGTGATTCGCTGACGTTGGACCTGAAGTACGACACGACGCAGATTGGCGCGGCGAAGGCAACGCTCGTCCTGGGCACGAAGGACCAGGAGCGCGCGGCGCTGGTGGCCCTGTCGGGCATCTCGGTGGCCAGCTTCCTGACCATCGAGCCGTTCGAGTTGGACCTGGGCTGGGTGGACATTGGCGCCACCAGCACGCCGCGCACGGTGACGCTCACGAACCAGTCCGCGTCGCCGGCGCGGCTGAGCGTGGTGTCGAACAGCAACCCTGCGTTCGAAATCGACGCGAGCGCCCTGGATGCCGAGCTGGCGCCGGGAGCGCAGACGACGGTGGGCGTCACCTTCCGTGGTGAGGTGGGAGGCCCCGCGGAGGGAACGCTGAAGCTGCGCCTGCGAGGCGAGACGACGGCGGAGGCCACGCTCACGCTGAAGGGCCAGGCCCGGACGCTGGGAGGCACGGGCGGCGGCTGCGCCTGTGGAACCAGCGGGGACGGGGGCGCGGCGTTGGCCCTGTTGCTCCTGCTGGGCCTGGGGCTGGCACGCCAGGGGCGGCGGGCGCAGGCAGAGGACTGACGCAGCCCATCGCCGACCACGGCGCAGTCGAATCCCGGCCCATGGTGAGGAAATCCATGGGCCGGGTGAAGACCTCTCCACTCAATCCATCCAGCTGCACTCAGCAGGAGCGGGCGTCATGACTCAGCATGTCGTCAAGGCCGGAGAGTCCCTGTACAGCATTGCCGCGTCCTACCGAATCGCTGACTGGCGCGTCGTCTATAAAGACCCACGAAACGCCGCGCTCCGGAAGACACGGCCCGATCCCGACCACATCAAACCGGGTGACAAGGTCTACATCCCAGAGTCCAACGTGTTGACGGTGGCGTCCGGCTCGGGAGCGACAAAGACACACGCGTCGTCCTCCAATGCGCTTCGCATTGACTTGAACGCACTGCGTCTCCAGACCCAACACATCCGCCAGGACAACACCCGGGTCGCCACACGGCCCATCGTCATGCCCAAGGCGCCACCCGAGCCATGGGCCGAGGACTTCACGCCCGACCACGCGTTCTACGAGTACCTGGCTCACGACTTCGCCTATCTGAACAACCAAGGCGGCGGCACGCAGGCGGGCATCCAGGTCGACAGGTTCCTGTATCGCACTGAAACGCCGGAGCTCTGGGCAATGCCCGAGCTGAAGTTCCCGGCGACCTATGCCGTCTCAACCAAACGCCCCTACTCCAAGAAGCCGGGCATACAGCCCCTGTACTACACCATTGTCCAGATGGAGGGCAGCGACCCCCATAACAAGACCCATGGCGTGTTCGCCTACTGGCTGCAGCCATCTCGTGGGAGCCATCCCATCATCGCGGTCCGCGGCACCGAGTTCGAGAAGGCACCTGATGCCGTCGCGGACATGGACCCCGCGGGGGTTGGCGCCACGGCCTTCAAGCAGACGCGCACGCTCTTCCAGACCCTGCTGACGCGCATTGGCCGGAAGGACATCGTTGTCGTCGGACACAGCCTGGGCGGCGCCATGGCGCAGCGGGTGGCGGTCGATTTCGGGGACTCGGTTCTCCAGGTGGTGACCTTCAACTCACCCGGCGTCGATAGAAAGACCGCGAACCGCCTCAAGGCCCCCAAGGGTCCGCTGGCGACGCATTATCTCACCCAGGGAGATGTCGTCTCACTCGCGGGCGAGACGTTGCTTGCAGGCAACGCCACCATCCTGGAGGGGGCCGCCACGGCGGAGCTGCGGAGGCTTCTCAAGAATGGCTCGCTCCGCAAGGTGGATGATCTCCTCACCGACGTGCTGACCCTCGTCTTCAGGCTCGCCGTCAATAGAGATCTGTTCCCAACGGCGATAAAGACCTCCAACATCCTGGAGCTGTTCGCCGCGGCGGCGATCGCCTGGGCCGGAGGGGACGCCAAGGCCGCCCAAAGCGTGGGAGGGGCGCTTGGGGCTCTCCACAGCCAGCGCTTGCTGGGTCCCAACGGGACCACCAAACGCACCCGGCTCACGGTAGGCCCCCAGTCCAACGACAACATCCAGAGCCCCATCGTCGAGGAGATGCGGAAGAAGCGGCTTGGGGTGCTCAACATCCCGGGACTCTACCAGTCGGTGATGAGGCAGATCGGCGCGCTCATGAATGCACCGGCCAAATCCCTCATGAAAGAGCTTCTGTCCTACGACTCTCCCCTGCCCAAACTCGCTCGCACGCTCCTTCCTCCCCTGGTGACGCTGAAGGTCGCGCTCGATGAAGTGGGGGGAATGCAAGGCCTTGTCATCAAGTCGCTGCATCTTCCGCCTCCGAAGTTCGACGTGAAGATGCTTCAACCGGACCGGCTGACCATGGACCGCGACAACACCTACGTGGCGACGAGGGTCCCCCTCATCAACCAGGGGAGCCTGGGAAGAAGCTCGGCGCAGCGCTCTCCGGGCCCCCGGTAACCCGACGCTGATCACGGACACGTCACCAGGAGGTGAATGATGGACTTCACGGAGCTCAAGATCGCCAGGGGCAGTGGCAACTTCCATGTGAATCAATTCCGGATCCTCTTCAGCGTCCCCGGACTCCAGGGTGATCCACAGAAGCAACTTCCGGTGCTCGTGGCGGAGTTCACCAAGGACTTTCCCAAGTTCTTCAATGGGCTCGGCAAGAACATGCACGAGAACCAGGCGAGCGTCGCCTGGTCGACTCGGCAGTTCGAGCGCACCCGGACGCTTCGCTTCCTGCTCGACGTCAAGCTCGCGGCGTTGGGCATCAACCTGCCTGACTTCCACAGCGATTGGGTCCACGTCCTCTGGCAGGATCCCAACAAGGGGTTCGCCGCGCAGACGCTCAAGCGAAATTTCTCGGAGGGCATGGAGAAGCCCTTGTCGATCCTGCCGCTTTCGGCGCTCTCCGTCTTGATTCAATACAATGCGTACCACTTCCTCGCGGGCCGCCGGTCCTGGGTCTTCGGCCTCTTGCAGCCGGGGATGCCGGGATGGAACGCAGGAAGTCTCCAGGTCGGCAAGGTCGAGGGCGGCAAGTTCACGCCCAACAGCGGAGGCCCCACCCCCGTCTTCTACCTGGAGTCCGCGGCGGTCGAGCGCTCCTCGCTGCTCTTGTTCAAGCTCATGGAGGTGGATCCCGGGATCTTCGTCGACATCCGCGAGACCATCATCTCCCTCTGGAGCAACCTGCTCGCGAACTACGTCCACTCCAAGGGCTTCCGCCTGAACGTAGGCCACCCCAAGACCTATGGCACGGATGACGGTGCCTCTCTTTGGACAACCCAACCTGAATGGCGGGGGGTCTATCGCCGGAAGGCGGAGTTCGAAACGCCGCGGGAGCTCAACGCGAAGAAGTGGGTCCAGTATCTGCTCGATCTCCACCCCGCGTTGAAGAGCCAGCCGTTGACGGAAGCCGCCTTCAAGGGAATGGGCGGTCGTTCCGGCGGGGGCGGTGCCAGCGGAGGATGGTAACAGCCCCCTCCCCCAAACACCAAGGGGTTCAACAGCAATGTTAGACAAGCCCAAAAAAAGCGGCACCAAACCATTCCCGATACCGATCGGATACCGGGAAGCACCCACTCTGGAAGAAGTCCGCACCAAGAACCTGCGCATCTCCGCCGGACAGGCGGGATGGGCCGTCAAGAGCATCCAGGAAAGCCTCGCAAGAAGTGGCTTCCTGCCTCCATTCACATCCGCAGGCAAGAGCTCGTTCGACGGCCTCTACACGAAAGAGCTCAAATCAGCAGTCACGCGTTTTCAGGAAAGCAGAAAACTACGCGAGCGGGACGCTGTCGGCCCGGAAACGCTCAGCGAGCTAAGGCTAGAACTCGCGCCAGACATCCTAACGCCGGGCGGAACACGGATCTTCGCCATCAAAAACGAGGATTACGCCCCCATACATACGAAGCAGATACTCACGCCTAAAGATCAAAAAATCCTCCCCTACCTCGCTGGGAATTCAGCCCTGGTCACCAAGGATCAGCAGGAACTCAAAACCACACTCATCAACCTCCCCAATCACCAGAAGTTCAAAACAACCCTCAAGAAATACAAAATCAACAACATCAGGGAAATCACGCCCAAGCAGTCAGCCTACCTGTCGCAAGAGGTAGCAGCCTTTACGCTCAACTGGCTGGACACAAAAGGAACAGGACGCAAGCTCAGCGACACCCTTGCCTCGGACTCCCTCAGCATGTCCAGCATGATCGCCCAGGCGCTCTCGAACGAGCCCGTCGAGGCGGCCTGCCGCAACTTCGCCGAGGCCGCTGAGTCCGTGTTCGAAGGACTCAAGGCGATTCAGCAGCAATCCACGAGCATGCTGTCCAACACCTACTGTATACAAAACTCGGGCGGAGGCCATCGGACATGCGCCATCATGACCGTGCTCCCGGGTGGAGACATCGCCGCGACCATCATCGATCCAGGATGGAACGAATCCAACGTCAATCGCGGCATCCCCTTGAACGACTACACGTTCGCGACAGCCTACGACGATCCCGCAGCAAGCGTTCGCTGGGCATACATGGCCATCAACGTTTGCGCACACACAGGCGACAAGCGATTGGCTGACTTTGAAAAGTGGCTCAAGAAGAAGGACCACTACTCCACTGGCGAGCTATCGGCCGCGCTTGACGCTCTCCCCGTAAACTCGCGCGCGAACGCACTAAAGTTCCTGACCATGGACTCCCAGCGCGAGCTCATCAAGTTCAGGTCTAAAAACAACCTTCACGAGTTCTATTTCAACCAGAAATTCTCCCTCACAAGCCCGCTGCTCTACCATGGGGGTGATGGAGTCACGAGGAGAGACGCAGCGGAAAAAGAATATCGCACAAAGATAGGCTGCAACTGATCCTGTCCACGCATCAGATGCGAGCCTGACGAAAAGCGGCTGTGCGCGGTGGAAAGAACAGAGGCAACCGGGTAAACCCGCTCAATGGCGACCCTCTCCAAGGTTCATGAACGGCTCTCCACGAAAAGTATCCGCGGCAGCGCGTGGCTGGGAGTCCTCCTTCTGGCGGCCTCATGTAAGCAGCCGGCGGCAGAGACGGAGCCGGTGGAGCGCCCTCCGGCGGTCCCCCAGGAATCCTCCGGTCTCGCGAAGCCCGTCTCGCTGGAGATCAACGGCTACAACTACACCGACCTCGCCATCGACAGCTTCGAGGTGAACGGCCAGGGCGGAGGTGACCTCTCGGTCAGTTCGACGACCAGTGGAGGCGGCAAGGGCACCTGCTGCCTGGGGCTCTCGCCTGGCACGAAGTTTCCCGTGGAGCTGACCATCCAGTGGACCCGGGACCGGAAGCGTTGGTGTGAGAAGACCGTCCAGCTCGCGGCCCCGGTCACCGCGAACCCCGGTCACCTGGGAGTGCACTTCTTCCCGGATGGACGCATCGAAGCAGAGCTCACCGAAGGCTACCCAGACTTGAAGTTGAAGCTCGACCGGGTGGACGTGGGCAGGCGCAAGCCCACTGGAAACTCGGTCCAGGACGAGCAGTCAGCGAGGTGCCGTGATGGCGACGATCCATGAGCAGGGCAAGCAGCAGTCTTCCAGGCGGTTGATCCAGGCGGCATCTCTCGCGGACCTTGATACGGCGGGCACGGCACGTGCCCCCAGCCTCAAGACGGCCCTGGTACCCCAGGCCGCCCCCGCCGCTGTGCCGCAGACCCTCAAGGTCTCGTTCTTCTTCGACGGCACCGGCAACAACCTGGACGCGGACCTCGGCACCGAGGAACACAGCAACATCGCGCGCCTGTTCCGCGCCCACTCGGAGACCAGCTCCGCCAAGGGTGTCTTCAGCTACTACCTCCCCGGCATCGGAACGCGCTTCAAGGCGATTGGCGACCCGGGCGGCGAGACGTTGAGCCTGGGTTTTGGAGACAGGGGGGACGATCGTCTCGACTGGGCGATGAAGAAACTGAAGCAGGTGCTCGAACTGAGCAAGGGCCGCAAGGTCCTCGTCGCGTTGTTCGGGTTCTCTCGTGGAGCCGCGCTGGCGCGTGCCTTCGCCCGGCTCGTGAATGATAAATGCATTGGAAGCAAGACCGGTGGAT
This sequence comes from Corallococcus sp. AB032C, assembly GCF_003668935.1. NCBI lineage: Bacteria > Pseudomonadati > Myxococcota > Myxococcia > Myxococcales > Myxococcaceae > Corallococcus > Corallococcus sp. AB032C. The sequence continues at coordinate 112,871 of NZ_RAWP01000019.1, forward strand.
GGAGCTTCACGCACAACGGCACCGCGCATCCGATTCGCCTGTACTTCATGGGGCTCTTCGACACCGTGGCCTCGGTGGGCATGCCCATGAGCACCAACAACGGTCAGGCCATTGACCTGTCCTCGGGTCTCCTGAGCCTGGAGCAGGCGCTCAATAGCCGCCATGCCTACGGCAGCACGCTCTCCAACATCGCGTTCGCCGAAGGCGGTGCGCCCGGCGCGGATCCCGCGTCAGGCTGGGCGGATGGCCACATGGCCTGGGCGGATGACCTCCGCATCCCCGCCATGGTGGAAGACTGCGTCCACATGGTGGCGGCACACGAGATCCGCAATTCCTTCCCCCTGGACAGCGTGCTTCAAGGCAGTGGCTACCCGAAGAGCTGCCGTGAGATGGTCTACCCCGGAGCGCATTCGGACGTCGGCGGTGGCTATCGCCTGGGCGAAGGGGCCCGGAGTACGGCCGCCGGTTCTTTCTTGAGCCTCATTCCCCTGCGAGCCATGCGTGCCCAGGCGATCAAGGCCGGCGTGCCCCTGGAGGCCTCCAGTCCCCTTCCCCTCAAGCAGAAGGATTTCGGGGAGGATGCCTCCAGCAAGACCGCGTTCGCCACCCTCTCCCGCCGTTTCAATCACTACATGGATACCTCGGGCTGGGGTGGCAAGTCGGTGGGCGGCATGATGCTTTCCCACATGAAGCTCTACTACCAGTGGCGCCTGCACAAGGCATTGCTCAACCAGAAGAGCCGCGGCGCGGGCAAACCCACGGCGGACCAGACGGTGCTCGCGTCCTATGAGCCCGCCTGGAAGAAAGAGCGCAACACGCTCACCCAGACCACGAACAGGCTGAAGACCGAGACCAAGGAGCACCGGCGAACCGCCTGGGCCCTCCAGGACTCGGGAGCGTGGATGTCCAAGGAAGGGCAGAAGATGTACGAGAAGGAGGTGGCACTCGCGAACCAGACGGATGATCAGTACCTCGCGAAGAAGTCCCTCCTGGACACGCTGCCTGGCACGGATGGCTCGTTCGTGAAGAACTCCAGAATCTACGACGCGCAGCTCCTCTCGGACGTCCAGATCCTCCAGGCGCTTGCGAAGAAGAAGGGACGGAACAAGCTGCGGCCGCACTACCGCGCGCTGCTGGAGGCCTATGAGGCGGAGGCAGCGGGCAAGGGCTTGAAGGACGCGGAGATCATCGCGTTCTTCGACACCTACGTTCACGACTCACTCGCCGGCTTCGCTGGCGATGCGACGCTGCCGTCCGACCCGCGCGTCGTCTACACGGGCGGTGACGACAAGCTCGAGTACGCCAACAACAGCAAGCCGTCACCTCGGAGCATCGAGAGCGCATTGGAGGCCTCCTCTCAAGCCACCTGAGTTGCTGTTCATCATTTCCAGGAGGTACGACGTCGTGAAGAATGCCTTCATCCTTCTCTCGGGTGGTCCCTCCATCTACGATCCCAAGGATCCGGATCGGCATGACCAGAGCTGGGACAACTTCGTCACGCCCCCGCTGCTCCGGGCGAATAAAGGTGCGCTGCACGACCCGAAGACGGAGGACGTGCATTGGCTGGTATATGAGGACGCCTACAGGGAGCGTTGGAGCAGCGACGTGGCCAGTCAGAAGTCAGCGCCGACCCAATACCAGCACACCGTCGACATCAAGATCCGGCACAATCGCCTGAATTATCTGGACCTCCTCAAGGCCCGCGCCAAGGACCGCGGCTGGAAGTACGAAGGCATCTCGCCGGCCCAAGGGTTCTGGGACTACATCAACAAGCTCAAGGGCACCAAGGTGAGCCGGGTCTGGTTCTACGGTCATGCCAGGGATGACCTGTGGCTCTCTCTGAATCACCGTGCCAGCGACCACGTGGCCATCTCACCCGACTCCGATGCGATCCTGACCTGTACTGACATCAAGAAGATTGCCGCGTTCTCCTTTGTTCCGCAAAAAGCGGCGACCCACCCCCACAAGTTCTTCGGTTGCAATACGAAGGCCTTCGCAGAAACCTGGGCCACTACACTCACCGTCTTCGCGGAGGGCTCCTCTGGCAAGGTGGGCTTCGAGAAGATCCATGAGCGCGGAGGAAAGGTAAGACTCAGTGCCGGAGCCCAGTGGTATCAATACTCCAAGACATCGGCCCCGCGGTTGCTCCACTCGAAGGCGGGAGAAGAGGTGGATTGATGAGATGGCGCGGGTATCTGGCAGCCCTGGCACTGTTCGGTGTCGGGAGTGTGAGCCTCTACTCTTACCTCACACCGTCCCCTTCCAGGCCCGCCCCACCCGATGCGCTAGAGGTGGTTCCCGAGTACTTCGCGGAGCAGACCTCGGATTGCGATGTGGACCTGTTGAATCTGGCTACTTCAGAGGCAGGCTCCTTCAAACGTGTAATTCCTATTGGTTCGAACCGGCCTCACGAGCGGCTGCGCCGCAATGTCTGGGAACACGGCCGATACCTGGTCCGTGGACGCTTTACAGGCAAGGTCCGTGATTTTCAGGAGTGCGCCAGCTTCCCCGAGTTCGAAGTGCTCGACTTCAAGCCCTGGGGGCCTGTCCAGCGCTGCGCCTCCCCTGGGGCACTCGATGCGGCGATGCTCGCGTACACCGGAGATCTGCCCCAGGACCGCTACGCCCCCGAGGACTTCCTCGATGGGCCCTGGCCACCATCGATTGACGATAGGTCTTGCAGGCGCGTCGCGGCTTGCGCGTTGGATCAGCGCCGCGCCGACTCCCGCGGCTCTCCCGAGGACGTCATCGACGGAGAGGAGGACCCTTCGCTGGATGGCAGGTTCTGCCATCCCGTGACCTGCAATCCTGGAGAGAAGCGGGTCGATGCATGCTCAGGCATCATCTGGTGCTGCCAGCTCCTGCCCGAGGATGCGCCACCCCAGCCATGATCCGCGGCCCCCAAACCTCCAGGGGCCGCGATTCCTCACGGGACTACCGGCGCGCCGGGGGCACGCCGTTCTCGCCGTACAGGTAGCTCTGTAGCGGCTTCACCGCGAGGTCCGAGCGCTTCAGCGACTCCAGCGCTCCCACCGCCATGCGCGCCGCCTGCACCGTCGTGTAGTACGGCACCGAGTGCATCAGCGCCTCACGGCGGATGGAGAAGCTGTCGGAGATCTCCTGCTTGCCGAAGGTGGTGTTGATGAGCAGGACAATCTCCCCGTCGACGATCTTGTCGACGATGTTCGGCCGGCCCTCCTTCACCTTCTGCACCCGCTGCGACTCGATGCCCTTCGTCAGCAGGTAGTCGTGCGTGCCCGCCGTCGCCGTCAGGCTGAAGCCCATCGACCGCAGGCGCTTCGCCAGGTCCACCACCGCCGGCTTGTCGTCGTCCTTCACGGAGATGAACACCCGGCCGCTCTTGGGCAGCTTCACTCCCGCCGCCAGCTGGCTCTTCGCGAACGCGGACGCGTAGTCCTCCGCCAGGCCCATCACCTCGCCCGTGGACTTCATCTCCGGGCCCAGGATGACGTCCACCCCGGCGAAGCGCGCGAACGGGAAGACGCTCTCCTTCACCGCCACGTGCCGGAACTCCGGCTCCTCCGTGCGGTCCAGCTCCTTCAGCGTCTTGCCCACCATGCAGAGCGCGGCAATCTTCGCCATCGGGACGCCCGTCGCCTTGGAGATGAACGGCACCGTGCGGCTGGCGCGCGGGTTCACCTCCAGGATGTAGATGTTCTTCCCCTGGATGGCGAACTGCACGTTCATCAGGCCCACCACGCCCAGCTCGCGCGCCATGGAGATGGCCTGGTCCTTCATCCGCTCCACCAGGTCCGGCGACAGCGAGTGCGGAGGCAGCGTCGCCGCCGCGTCACCCGAGTGCACACCCGCCTCCTGGATGTGCTCCAGCACGCCGCCAATCAACACCTGCCCCGTGCGGTCCGCCACCAGATCCAGGTCCACTTCGATGGCGTCCTTCAGGAAGCGATCGATCAGCACCGGGTGCTCCGGCGACGCGCTCACCGCCTCGCGCATGTAGCGCTCCAGGCTGGACGCGTCGTAGACCGTCTCCATCGCCCGGCCGCCCAGCACGTACGACGGGCGCACCATCACCGGGTAGCCAATCCGCTCGGCCACCTTGAAGGCCTCCGCGTGGCTGCGCGCGACGCCGTTCTCCGGCTGCTTCAGGCCCAGCTTCTCGATCAGCTTGGAGAACTTCTCGCGGTCCTCCGCCCGGTCGATGGCGTCCGGCGACGTGCCCAGGATCGGCAGCCCCGCCTGCTCCAGCGGCACGCTCAGGCGCAGCGGCGTCTGCCCGCCGAACTGCACGATGGCGCCCACCGGCTTCTCACGCTGGGACACCTCCAGCACGTCCTCAATCGTCAGCGGCTCGAAGTAGAGGCGGTCGGACGTGTCGTAGTCCGTGGACACCGTCTCCGGGTTGCAGTTGACCATCACCGTCTCGTACCCGGCCTCGCGCAGCGCGAAGGCCGCGTGCACGCACGCGTAGTCGAACTCGATGCCCTGGCCGATGCGGATGGGACCGCTGCCCAGGATGAGGACCTTCTGCCGGTCCGTGGGGGGCGCCTCGTCCTCCTCCTCGTAGGTGGAGTAGAGGTAGGGCGTGTACGCCTCGAACTCCGCGGCGCAGGTGTCCACCCGCTTGAACACCGGACGGATGCCGCGCGAGTGCCGGTGCGCCCGCACCTCCGCCTCCGGGTAGCCCATCAGGCTGCCCAGGTACTTGTCGGAGAAGCCGTGCGCCTTCGCCTGACGCAAGACGTCGTCCGCCAGGTGATCCAGGCGACCGATGTCCGCCAGCGACTGCGCCTCGTGCACCAGCGCCTCGATGTGCCGCAGGAACCACGGGTCGATGGCGGAGAGCTGGTGCACGTGCTCCACCGTCATGCCCTCGCGGAAGGCCTGCGCCACGAACCACGGGCGCTCCGGACGGGGCACGCGCAGTCCCTCGTGCAGCACCTTCTCCCTCTCTTCCTTCTCCGAGGGCAGCTCCGGCGACTCCAGGCCCACCCGCCCCAGCTCCATGGAGCGCAGCGCCTTCATGTACGCCTCGGGGAAGGTGCGGCCAATGGCCATCACCTCGCCCACCGAGCGCATGCTCGTGGTCAGCGTGCGGTCCGCCTTGGGGAACTTCTCGAAGTTGAAGCGCGGGACCTTCACCACCACGTAGTCCAGCGTCGGCTCGAAGGAGGCCGGCGTGTCGCGGGTGATGTCGTTGCGCAATTCGTCCAGCGTGTAGCCCAGCGCCAGCTTCGCGGCGATCTTCGCGATGGGGTAGCCCGTCGCCTTGGACGCCAGCGCGCTGGAGCGGGACACGCGCGGGTTCATCTCGATGACGACCATGCGGCCGTCACCCGGGTGGATGCCGAACTGGATGTTGGAGCCGCCCGTGTCGACGCCAATCTCGCGGATGATGGCCAGCGACGCCTGCCGCATGCGCTGGTACTCGCGGTCCGTCAGCGTCTGCGCTGGCGCCACGGTGATGGAGTCACCGGTGTGCACGCCCATCGGATCCAGGTTCTCGATGGAGCAGATGATGATGACGTTGTCCGCGGAGTCGCGGACCACCTCCAGCTCGTACTCCTTCCAGCCGAGCACGCTCTCCTCCACGAGGATGGTGGAGGTGGGACTCGCCTTGAGGCCCGAGCGGCAGATGGCCTCGAACTCCTCGCGGTTGTACGCGATGCCGCCGCCCGTGCCGCCCAGCGTGAAGGACGGACGGATGATGGCCGGGAAGCCAATCTCCTCCACCAGCGCCATGGCGTCCGTGAGCGTCGTCGCGTAGCCGCTCTTGGGCAGCGCCACGCCAATCTTCTGCATGGCCGCCTTGAAGAGCTGGCGGTCCTCGGCCTTGTTGATGGCCTCCAGGGACGCGCCGATGAGCCGCACCCCGTACTTCTCCAGGATGCCCTTCTCCGCGAGCGCCTTGGCCAGGTTCAGCGCCGTCTGCCCGCCCATGGTGGGCAGCAGCGAGTCCGGGCGCTCGGCGGCGAGAATCTTCTCCGCCGCCTCCACGGTGATGGGTTCAATGTAGGTGCGGTGCGCGAACTCTGGGTCCGTCATCACCGTGGCGGGGTTGCTGTTGAGCAGCACCACCTCCACGCCCTCGTCCCGAAGCGCCTTGATCGCCTGGGTGCCTGAGTAGTCGAACTCGACGGCCTGCCCGATGACAATCGGGCCCGAGCCAATCACGAGAACCTTCCGGATATCGGTACGCTTGGGCATCGGGCGCCCCCCATACCAACGTCCGCCGCCACATGCACGCGGTGCGTTGTGGCATCCGAAGAGACCGTCCGATGCCTGCTTGCTCGGGAGACCCCAGCCCGGCGTCCTCTGCTACGCTGCCGCGCTTCCCTCCGGAGGTTTCATGCGTCGCTGGCCCCTGGCCCTGCTCGTCCTTCTCTCCGCGCCCGCCCTCGCCCAGGACACCGCTCCGGCCGCCACGCCCGCTCCCGCCGAGCCCACCCCGGCGCCAGCCC